>JBPCOR010000255.1:0-5387 GCA_051000035.1 Mycobacteriales bacterium
GGCGGGTCGTCGACGGGCTGACCGACGGCTACGGCGCCGATGTCTACCTCGAGGGCAGCGGGCACCCAACGGCCGTCCTGCAGGGCCTGACCCTGCTGCGCAAGCTCGGGACCTACGTCGAGTACGGCGTCTTCGGCAGCGACGTCACCGTCGACTGGACGATCATCAGCGACGACAAGGAACTGGACGTGCGCGGCGCCCACCTGGGCCCGCACTGCTGGCCGGCGGCGATCCGCATGCTCGAGTCCGGCCTGCTACCGCTGGACCGGATCTGCACCCATCAACTTCCGCTGGCGGACTTCCAGCACGGGCTGGATCTCGTCGCGGAGGGGACGGCATCGGTCAAGGTGTCGCTGCTCCCGCCGGGACCGCCCGGAGACCCCGCCCGCATCCATGCAACGGAGAGGAAATGACCAGATGAACACCATGAGGTGGCGCGTCCCGGCCGTCGCGGCCGCGGCCCTGCTCGCGACGTTGGGCCTGGCCGGGTGCGGCTCCTCCGGCTCCGGCAATTCGGGGTCCGGGTCGAGCTCGGGATCCGGGTCGAGCGGGGGGTCGAGCGCGACCTCGGGCACCGGTTCCGGCGGCGGTTCCGGATCCGGTGGATCGACCTACGGCGGGAGCGACAAGGTCGCATTCCTGATGCCGGACGAGGCATCGACGCGATACGAGACCTATGACCGGCCGGCGTTCAAGGCAGAGCTGGCGAAGCTGTGCCCGAAATGCACGATGCTCTACAACAACGCCGACGCCGACGCCTCCAAGCAGCAGCAACAGGCCAGCTCCGCGTTGTCCCAGGGCGTCAAGGCGATGGTGATCGACCCGGTCGACTCGACGTCGGCGGCCACGATCGTCAATCAGGCCAAGTCCCAGGGCGTCAAGGTCATCTCCTACGACCGCCCGATCCCCAAGATCGCGACCGATTCCTTCGTGGCATTCGACAACGAGAAGGTCGGGCAGATCATCGCGAAGTCCCTGGTCGACCACGTCAAGTCGATGAAGTCCTCGCTGCCGGCCGGCGGCGGCATCCTGCTCGTCAACGGCTCGCCGACCGACGCCGCGGCCGGCCTGATCAAGAAGGGCGTGCACGACGTCGTCGACAAGAGCGGCCTGAAGGTGCTGGCCGAGTACGACACCCCCGACTGGGAGCCCGCCAAGGCGCAGAGCTGGTTCAGCGGCCAGATCTCGCGGTTCAGCAACAAGATCTGGGGCGTCGTCGCCGCAAACGACGGCACCGGCGGGGCATCGGTGGCCGCGTTCAAGGCCGCCGGCGTCAACCCGGTCCCGCCGGTGACCGGTAACGACGCGACCCTTGCGGGGGTGCAGCTGGTCATCTCTGGTCAGCAGTACAACTCGCTGTCCAAGCCGGGCATTTACGAAGCGGACGCCGCGGCGAAGGCTGCGATTGCCTTGCTGCAGGGCAAGAAGGCGCCGTCGACGACGACCCTTTTCAACACGCCGTCGCAGCTGTTCATCCCGACCCTGATCCGGCCGGACAATGTGCAGAAGGCGTTGGTCAAGCCCGGATACCTGAAGGCGTCGGCCATTTGTACGAAGCAATACCAGACCTTCTGCAAGAAATTCGCGATCGGGTAACACCCGGCGCCGGCTCCGCCCTGCCAGCCGCGGGGCGGGGCCGGCCCATCAAGACCAGTTCCGAAGCCCGTTCAACGAGGGGTCTCATGTCCGTTTCGACAGCTCCCGCCACCGCGAGCAAACACGATACCGTCCTGACGTTGGAGGGGGTCTGCAAGAACTTCGGTGCGGTCGCAGCTCTCACCGATGTCAGCCTGGACGTCGTTCGCGGCGAGGTGCTCGCCCTGGTCGGTGACAATGGCGCGGGTAAGTCGACGCTGGTCAAGGTCCTCGCCGGCGTGCACTCCCCGGACCGGGGCTCGATCAGCTTCGAGTCGAAGCAGGTGCACCTGAGCAATCCGCAGGTCGCGCACGCCCTCGGCATCGAGACGGTCTTTCAGGACCTCGCCCTGTGCGAAAATCTGAACGTCATCGACAACCTCTTCCTCGGCCGCGAGCTCGGCACCTACCGGCTCGACGAGGTCGCGATGGAGACGCGGTCCTGGGAGCTGCTCGGTGAGCTGTCGGCCAAGATCCCGACCGCGAGGATCCCGGTGGCCGAGCTGTCCGGCGGGCAACGTCAGACGGTTGCCATCGCGCGGTCGCTGCTCGGCGAGCCGAAGATCATCGTCCTCGACGAGCCCACCGCGGCGCTGGGCGTGGCGCAGACGGCCGAGGTCCTCAACCTGATCGAACGCCTGCGGGAGCGCGGCCTGGGCGTCGTCATGATCAGCCACAACATGGATGACGTGCTCGCCGTCGCCGACCGCGTCGCCGTGCTGCGGCTCGGCCGCAACAACGGCGTTTTCGACGTCCGCACGACCTCGACCGAGCAGATCATCGCCGCGATCACCGGGGCCGAGGACAACGCCGTAACGCGCCGGTCGGCCGCGTCGCACCGCGTGACGGCCGACGCACCAGCGCAGGAGACGAGCGAGCAGTGAGCCACACGACGGCAGGACCACGGCGCCCGACCGGTGCGGACCGGCAGGACGAGCGCCTCAACGAGCGGGAGAGCATCCGAGGCGCGATCACCGGGTTCGTCGACCGCGTGCGCGCCGGCGACCTGGGCGCGGTCCCGGTCATCGCCGGCCTGATCATCATCTGGGTCATCTTCCAGGCCCTGAATTCCGTCTTCCTGTCCAGTGCGAACCTGGTCAACCTGTCCATCGAGATGTCGCCCGTCGGTGTCATCGCCCTGGGCATCGTGGTGGTCCTGCTGGTCGGGCAGATCGACCTGTCGGTCGGCTCGATGAGCGGCCTGTCGGCCGCGGTGGTGGCGATCCTCTTCGTCAACCACGGCTGGCCGTTGGTTGCCGCGGTGCTCGTCGCGATCCTCACCGGCACGGCGGTCGGATTCATCTACGGCGCGATGTTCAACCGGTTCGGCGTGCCGAGTTTCGTCGCCACCCTGGCCGGCCTGCTCGCGTTGCTCGGACTGCAGCTGGAATCCCTGGGCAACGCCGGCGCGATCAACATCCCGTTCGACTCCTTCCTGGTCAAATTCGCCTCCCTGCTCTTCGTGCCGAAATGGCTGTCCTACCTGATCGTCGTCGCGGCGGCGGCGTGGCCCTTTCTCGGCCGCTACCGGCTGGCGCGAGCCCGCGGCCGGGCCGGGCTGTCCGCGCGGCCGATCCAGCTCATCGCCGTGCAGAGTCTCGGCCTACTGGTAATTCTCGGAGTCGTCGCGTTCTTCCTGAACAGGACCCGGGGCGTCAGCTGGATGTTCGTCTTCTTCGTCGCCCTGACGATCGCGATGAATTACGCCCTGACGCGCACCAAATGGGGCCGGTCGGTCTTCGCGGTCGGCGGCAATGCCGAAGCCGCCCGCCGGGCCGGCATCAAGGTGCAGCGGATCTACCTGTCGGCGTTCGTGATCTGCTCGACCCTGGCCGCCGTCGGCGGCATCCTCGCGGCGGCGCGGCTCGCCGCGGCGAACAACAGCACCGGCACCGGTGACGTCAATCTGGACGCCATCGCCGCGGCCGTCATCGGCGGCACCAGCCTCTTCGGCGGCCGCGGCAGCGCGTACGCCGCACTGCTGGGGATCCTGGTGATCCAGTCGATCTCCAGTGGCCTGACCCTGCTGAATCTGAGCTCGGGACTGCGCTTCCTCATCACCGGCGTCGTGCTGTTGCTGGCCGTCGCGATCGACTCGATCGCGCGCCGGTCGCGGGCCTCGCACGGCCGCGCCTGAGCGGCGCCGCCGCACCCGGTGACCCGCCGGCTGGGTCGTTCTGCGGGCCGCCCCGGGGGCGGCGAGGTGCCTCTACGCTGAGCGCCATGAGCCAGCGTCTGATCGGCATCGACATGGGGACAGCGAGCAGCAAGGGCGTGCTCGCGACCCCCGATGGCGAGATCGTCGCCACGGCGAGCCGGCCACACGCCATGTCCCTGCCCCGGCCGGGTTGGGCCGAGGTCGACCCCGAGAAGGTCTGGTGGGACGACCTCGTCGCCCTGTGCCGCGAGTTGGTCGACCCGGCGGCCGGCGACACGATCGCCGGGGTCTGCGTCAGCGGCGTCGGACCCTGCCTGCTGCTGTGCGACGAGCAGGTCCGACCGGTGCGCCCGGCGATCCTCTACGGCATCGACATGCGGGCGGTCGCGGAGATCGACGAGCTCACCCAGCGCTACGGCGCCGACCGCATCATCGCCCGGGGCGGCACGGCGCTGTCCACCCAGGCGATCGGCCCGAAGATGCTGTGGGTGCAGCGCAACGAGCCGGACGCGTGGGCGCGGGCCGCGCGGTGGTACAACTCCAGCTCCTTCGCCGTCGCCCGGCTGACCGGTCAATACATCCTGGATCACCACACCGCGAGCCAGTGCGACCCGCTCTATGACATCAGTGCCCGGGCCTGGTGCACCGACTGGGCCGATGACGTCGCGCCGGGGCTGGAGATGCCCCGCTTGGTGTGGCCGAGCGAGGTCGTCGGGACGGTGCACGACGCCGCCGCGCAGCAGACCGGGCTGCCGGCGGGCACCCCGGTCTCGGCCGGCACCGTCGATGCCTGGGCGGAGGCCTTCAGCGTCGGCGTGCGTGCTCCCGGTGACCTGATGCTGATGTACGGCTCGACCATGTTCTTCGTTCAGGTGTTGCCCGAGCTGCGGTCGCATCCGCTGCTGTGGACGACGTCCGGCGTGGACCCGGATACCTACACGCTCGCTGCCGGCATGGCCACCTCCGGGAGCCTCACCGGCTGGTTACAGGAGATCTTCGGCGGCGCGCCCTTCGGGCAGCTGGTGGCCGAGGCCGCGGCGACGCCGCCCGGCGCCGACGGGCTGGTGCTGCTGCCGTACTTCGCCGGCGAACGCACCCCGATCTTCGATCCCAAGGCGCGCGGTGTGGTGGCCGGGCTGAGCCTGCGGCACGAGCGCGGCCATCTGTTCCGGGCGGCGTACGAGGGCATCGCCTGCGGTATCCGCCAGATCCTGGACTTCATCGACGCGGCCGCAACCCCCGCGCAGCGGATCGTCGCCGTCGGTGGTGGCACCCAGGGCGGCCTGTGGACCCAGATCGTCAGTGACGTCACCGGCCGCGAGCAGCTGCTGACCGTTGAGACGATCGGCGCCAGTTACGGCGACGCGCTGATGGCGGCGATCGGCGTCGGCCTCGTCCCGCCGGCGACCGACTGGGCCCGCGCCGCCACCACCGTCGTTTCCGACCCATCTCGCCGCGAGCTCTATGACGGACTGTTCGAGACCTACACCGAGCTCTACCCGGCGACCCGCGACCTCGTCCACCGGCTGGCCGATAATCAGGAAGCGACCGCCGCCTCGCCCGACTTCACGTCGACCTGAGCCAGGCGCACTCG
>JBPCOR010000283.1:0-5932 GCA_051000035.1 Mycobacteriales bacterium
CGGGGCGACGGCAAACCTGGTGCTCTACAGCGCCGCGTACAAGCCGCTCTGGGCATCGAATACGGCTGGCAAATAGGCATTGCCCAGCTCTGCCGGTGGGGGCCGCGGCTCGCACGCCGCCCCCGCCCACAATTGCGGCCATGCTTGACTGGCCGGCGTGGTGGAGATCAGCCCTAGCACCGATAACGCCGTCATCGCGATGGAACGGGACATGCCGAGTCCCGGTGGCAGCACGCACGCCGGCCATCACGCCGATCAGCTCGCCGGCCGGACCGATCATCTGGTGGCCTGGCAGGGCGCCCGGGCGGTCGGCTACGGCGTCATCAACTGGGCGGGTGACCGCGACCCGGGCATCCGGGCCGACCTGCCCGGCTGCCCGGCGATCAGCAACCTGCACGTCGACGTCGCGGTGCAGGGCCAGGGGATTGGCACGGCACTGCTCGTCGAGGCGCAGTCACGCATTCTGGCCCGAGGCTGCGCGCGGTGCTGCGTGGGCGTGTCGCCCGACAACATCGTCGCCGCCCGCCTCTATGCCCGACTCGGCTACCGGCGGACCGGAATCCGCTACGTCGACCGCTACCAGTTGCCCGCCGCCGGCGGTGCGGTGACACGGTTCGCCGACGAGGTCGACGTACTGGTGAAAGACCTCGGCGGCGCGGTGTAGTGGCGGACCGTCAGCCGGGCGCCCCATTGCGCCGATGCACGATCGACCGCGCGCAGGCCCGCACGGGGGTGTGGCCCTACACACTGTCCGCCGTGAGAGCCATTCTCGACGGCGGTCTGGACCTCGATCCCGGTGTCACCGTCCTGGTCGACGAGAACGGCAGCGGCAAATCCACTGTGGTGGAGCCGATCGCGGCAGCATGGGCCCGGCGCGTCACGGCATTCCGCAGCGACATCGTGCAGCAGGTCGTGGGCTCACCGGCCGCCGAGGATTCCGATTTGCATCGGGCGCTGCAGCTGCACTACACGCTCGGCGGGGCCAACGGCGGGCTGTTCCTGCGGGCGGAGCGGCTGCACGAGCAGGCCGATGTGCTCACCGCACCCAACTCGACCTGGCAGCGGCGGCTGGGTCCCGGATCGATCCTGGCGCGCAGCCACGGGGAGGGATTCCTGCACGTGCTGGGCGGCATGACCGGCGAGGCCGGCCTCTACGTGATGGACGAGCCGGAGTCGGCGCTGTCCTTCACCAGCGCGCTCACGCTGGTGCAGATCATCTGCGACATGCGTGCTGCCGGTAGCCAGATCGCGCTGGCCACCCACTCACCGATCCTCGCCGCGATCCCGGCCGCGCGGCTGCTGGAACTCTCTGCCGATGGCATTCGCGAGGTCGGCTACGACGACAGCGATCTGGTCGCATCCTGGCGCGCCTTCCTCGCCGCTCCGGACCGGTTCCTGCGCTACCTGGGATAGCCATAGCGGCAGCCTGCCGGCGGTCAGTCCTCGAGGTTGGTTTCCTGACTGCCGAATGAGTCGGGGCGGTAGTCGCTGTGGCGCAGCCATCCGGGTCGGATCCGGATGTGGGCGATGTCGGGATCCTCGGCGCGCTGTCGACCGTCGGGGTACTGCTCGAAGTAGGCACTCAGGCAGCGATCCCGATCGGTGCCGGTCAGGATGTCGGCGGCGCCCTCGCATTGAGCCGTGACCTCGTCGTCCCAGCCGACCACCACCGCGACGCGCGGATCCGCCTGGATGTTGCGGTACTTCCGGGACCGCATGGAGGTGTCGAAAACGAGCTCCGCCTGGTCGGTGGCGGCGATGCCGACGAGCGCGGCCTCAGGTGCCCCGGCCGGACCGCGGGTCGCGACCACCGCCAGCCCGCGCCGGCGAACGAACGTCACGAACTCTGCTCGGTCCAACGGCCGGTACATCAGCGGAATCCGGCGACGCCATGCGGCCGGTAGTCCCGCTCGAGGGTAGCGACCTCGTCCTCGCTGAGCCGCAGGTCCACGGCGGCCACGGCGTCGTCGAGATGCGCCGGCTTGGTGGCGCCGACGATGGGCGCGGTGACCGCGTCCATGCCGAGCATCCAGGCGAGCCCGACCTGGGCGCGGGACACGCCGCGCGCCCGTGCCACCTCTGCGACGGCGTCGACGATCGGCCGGTCGTCATCGGAATACAGCGTCTGGCCGAATTCGTCGGTTTCCGAGCGGTTGGTCACCTCACCCCACGCCCGGGCCACCCGGCCGCGGGCGAGGGGGCTCCACGGGATGACGCCGATGCCCTCCTCGGCGCACAGCGGCAGCATCTCCCGCTCCTCCTCGCGGTAGAGCAGGTTGTAGTGGTTCTGCATGCTGACGAAGCGGGTCCAGCCGTTGGCGTCGGCGACGTACAGCGCCTTCGTGAACTGCCAGGCGTGCATCGAAGATGCCCCGATGTAGCGGGCCTTTCCGGCCCTCACGACGTCGTGCAGTGCCTCCAGCGTCTCCTCGATCGGAGTCTGGTAGTCGAATCGGTGGATCTGGTAGAGGTCGACGTAGTCGGTGCCCAGACGTCGCAGGCTCGCGTCGATCTCGGTCATGATCGCCTTACGCGACAGGCCTTCGCCGTTCGGGCCGGGGTGCATGCGGCCGTTGACCTTCGTCGCGATGACGACGTCGTCGCGGTCGGTCGTCGACAGCAGCGCGCGGCCGGTGATCTCCTCGCTGGAGCCGGCGGAGTAGACGTTGGCGGTGTCGAAGAAGGTGATGCCGGCGTCCAGCGCCTGCCGGAAGAACGGTATCGATGCCTGCTCGCCGAGCGTCCACGAGTGCCCGCCACGGTCGGGCTCGCCGTAACTCATGCAGCCCAGGCAGATCCGCGAAACCTGAAGTCCGGTGTCCCCGAGCCGGGTGTATTCCACCAGCGTCCCTTCGCGAGCCGAGAGAGTCCTTGGGTCGACCCTAACGGCCGCCGCGTCGCCGGCATTCGCCGAGTGCGCAGATACTGCATGCGACGCGCCGTACGGGCGGGTGTTGTCTGCACTCTCGCCGATTCGGTTCCGGATGTGCGTCGGTCACGTCGTCATTCCTCCGGCCGGGGCGCCGGGGGCAGGCCGTTCTGCCGCAGCCGCCGGTCTCGCAGCTCGTTGCAGTAGGAGACGCCGACGAAGACCCCGCCGAGCAGGAGGAGCAGCATGGTCGGCACCCGCACCGACCACCCGCCGGGCAGCAACACGACGACGGCGATCGGGATCGCGAGCTGCACCACCACGCGCAGGACGTGGCGCAGCTGCCAGTCGGAGTCGGTCAGATCGTGCCAGGCCCACTCCCGCAGCGCCGCCGGCACGCGTCCGCCGAAGGCGTAGAACAGCCATTGCAGCGGGTTGGGGCGCGTACTCATCCGGCGCCTGCCACGCCCCGCAGCGTATGCCGTTCGGCTTCGCGATCTTCAGCGCGGCATCAGCTTCGTGCTCGACCATGGTCGGCATGCTCAGTCTCGTCGACATCCTGCTCATCGTCGTGGTGGTGGCGGCCGCGATCGGAGGCTTCCGGGCCGGCGCGACCGTGGTCGGTGGCCGCCTGGGCGGTGGCCTGATCGGCCTCGCCGTCGGTCTGGTGCTCGCGTCCTGGGCCGCGACGTGGGTCGCCGGCACGCTGCAGCGGGCGCTGGCCGCCGTGCTCGCGGTGCTCGTCACGGTGGGGCTCGGCGCGGCGTACGGCACCCGCGCGGGCCTGGCATTGCGCCGCCTGCTCGGGCGCGGCGGGCTGCGCACCGTCGACGGCCTCGCCGGCGCCGTATTGCGCGGCGGGGTCGCGCTGGTCCTCGGCTGGTTCGTGATCCTGCTTCTCGGCGCCTACGGCCCGGCGCCGATTGCCTCCGCCGCCGACCGGGCGACGCTGCCGGGTCGGCTCGCCACGGTGCTCCCGCCGCCGTCGCGCGTTGTCGGGGACGTCGCCCGGGCGCTGGACATCCGGTGGCCCGGGCGGGCGTCACCGGCCGGGATTCCCGGCGGCCCCGGACCGGGACGGCCCTGATGCGCGCCGGTGGTCGGCCGCCGCACGGAGATGATCCCCTGGACCAACCGCTGGCGACCCGCGAGCGGCGGCGACAGGAAGCTCATTCTCGGCTCGGCGGGTTGGAAGCCGCCTATGTCGGCTACGCCCAGGCCGGCGGCTGGGGCGTACCGAAAGACCCCTCCGGCGTCCCGACCGGGGCGATCACGTTCGCCCACGACATCGGCATCCGCCGCTACGCCGAAACCGAGAACACCATTGCCCACTGGGTCGACATCGCGGACCGCGGCGGCCACTTCGCCGCCCTGGAAGAACCCGAGCTACTCACCGACGACATCCGCACCTTCTTCCACGACAAGCACTGACCGCCCGCCGGGGGCTCAGCCGGTGATTTCGCAGATCGTCGCGCCGCTGCTCACGACATCGCCGACAGAGGCGGACAATCCGGTGACGGTGCCGGCCTTGTGGGCGGCCAGGGGCTGCTCCATCTTCATGGCCTCGAGCACGACGATGAGGTCGCCCTCGGTGACGCTGTCGCCGTCGTCCACGGCGACCTTCACGATGGTGCCCTGCATCGGGCTGGTCAATGCCGCACCCCCGGCGGCCGGGCCGGTGTGCCGCGATGCGCCGCGCTTGCGCGCTGCCCCCCCGTTGCCCAGCCCCCCGTCGGCGGGCCGGCCGCCACCCGCGAATCCAGCGGGCAGGACGACCTCCAGGCGCTTGCCGCCGACCTCGACCACGACCGTCTCCCGCGGCTCCTCCTCGGCCTCGGTGTCGACCGCCCCGGCGTACGGCGGGATCCGGTTGTCGAATTCGGTCTCGATCCAGCGGGTGTGGACCCGGAACGGTTCGTCGGTGAATGCGGCGTCGCGTACGACCGCGCGATGAAACGGCAACGCGGTCGCCAATCCCTGCACCGTCATCTCATCGAGCGCACGCCGGGCCCGTTGCAACGCCTGCTCGCGGGACTCGCCGGTGACGATCAGCTTGGCCAGCAGCGAATCGAACGCGCCCCCGATGATCGTGCCGGCTTCGACGCCGGAGTCGACGCGTACGCCCGGACCGCCCGGCTCGCGGTAGGTCGTGATCGCACCCGGTGCGGGCAGGAAATTACGGCCGGGATCCTCGCCGTTGATGCGGAATTCGAACGAGTGCCCGCGCGGCGACGGGTCGTCGGCGCAGCGCAGCGGTTCGCCGGCGGCGATGCGAAGCTGCTCGCGCACCAGATCCAGGCCGGCGGTCTCCTCGCTCACCGGATGCTCGACCTGCAGGCGCGTATTGACCTCGAGGAAACTGATCGCGCCGTCTGCGCCGACCAGGAATTCGACGGTGCCGGCGCCGACGTATCCCGCCTCGCGGCAGATCGCCCGAGCCGCTTCGTGGATGGTGTGGCGCTGCTCGTCGGTGAGGAACGGCGCGGGCGCCTCCTCGACCAGCTTCTGGTGGCGGCGCTGCAGCGAGCAGTCCCGGGTGCCGACGATGACGACGTTGCCGTGGGTGTCGGCGAGCACCTGCGCCTCGACGTGCCGCGGCTTGTCCAGATAGCGCTCGACGAAACACTCGCCGCGGCCGAACGCCGAGACCGCCTCGCGCACAGCGGAATCGAAGAGGTCCGGGATCTCCTCGAGCGTCCGCGCGACCTTCAGGCCACGACCGCCGCCGCCGAATGCCGCCTTGATTGCGACCGGCAGGCCGTGCTCGCGGGCGAAGGCGACGACCTCCTCCGGCCCGCCGACCGGGTCGGCGGTCCCGGGCACCAGCGGCGCTCCGGCCACCGTCGCGATGTGCCGCGCCCGCACCTTGTCCCCGAGCGCGAGAATCGCCTCCGGCGACGGTCCGACCCAGGTTAGCCCGGCGTCCATCACGGCGCCGGCGAAGCCGGCGTTCTCTGACAGGAAGCCGTATCCGGGGTGCACGGTGTCGGCGCCGGATTGCGCTGCGGCGGCGAGGATCTTGTCGAGGTCGAGGTAGGAGGTGGCGGGCGTCGTCCCGCCGAG
>JBPCOR010000325.1:0-3873 GCA_051000035.1 Mycobacteriales bacterium
CCGAGGTGAGCCTGAAGCTGTCCGCGGTCGGCCAGCGCCTCGACGACGCCATGACGCTGGACAACACGGCTGCCGTGTGCACGGCGGCGGAGAAGGCCGGTACGACAGTGACCCTGGACATGGAAGATCACACCACGACCGACCTCACCCTAAACACGCTGTGCGCGCTGCGCCGCGACTTCCCGGCCACCGGCGCGGTGCTGCGGGCCTATCTGCGGCGCACCGAGGGCGACTGCCGGCAGCTCGCCTCCGCAGGCTCGCGGGTGCGGTTGTGCAAGGGCGCCTACGCCGAGCCGGAGTCGGTGGCCTACCAGCGCCGGGACGAGGTCGACAGGTCCTACGTGCAGTGCCTGAACGTGCTGATGGCGGGGCCGGGCCGGCCGATGGTCGCCAGTCATGATCCGCGGATCATCGCCATCGCGGCGGAGCGGGCGCGGCATTACCACCGTCGCCAGGACAGCTTCGAATACCAGCTGCTCTACGGCATCCGGCCCGACGAGCAGAAGCGGCTCGCCGCCTCCGGCGCCACCGTGCGGGTCTACGTCCCCTACGGCGACGAGTGGTACGGCTACCTGATGCGGCGCCTCGCCGAGCGGCCGGCGAACGTCGGCTTCTTCCTGCGCTCGCTGCTGAGCCGGTCATGACGGCCGGGCCACCGCCTGGCGCCGGCGTGCTCGCGATCGTCGGCGCCGGCAAGCTCGGTGAGGCCCTGACCTCCGGGATGTTGCGCGCCGGGCATCCGGGCGCCGATCTGCTGGTGACCACCCGCCGGGCCGAGCGCGCGGAGGAGGTGGCCCGCCGACACGGCGTCCGCGCGGTGTCCAACGCCGAGGCCGCAGGCATCGCCGACGTGCTGCTGCTGACGGTCAAGCCGCAGGACGTCGACGCGCTCGTGGACGAGCTCGCCCCCGCTGTCCGTGCGCCGACGCTGCTGGTGTCCTTCGCCGCCGGGATCCCGACGTCCTACTACGAGCGCCGGCTCGCCGACACGGTGCCGGTGGTGCGCGTGATGACCAACACACCGGTCCTCGTCGACCAGGCGATGAGCGCGATCAGCGGCGGCCGGCATGCCGAGGCGTCCCACCTGGCCACGGTGGAGCGGCTGCTCGTGTCGGTGGGCCGGGTCATCCGGGTGCCGGAGTCGCAGCAGGATGCCGTCACCGCGCTCTCGGGTAGCGGCCCGGCGTACTTCTACTACCTGGTGGAGGCGATGACCGACGCGGGGATCCTGCTCGGCCTGCCGCGCGCGGTCGCCGCGGAGCTGCTGGTGCAGACCGCGCTGGGCTCGGCGCTGATGCTGCGCGACTCCGGCGAACACCCGGTGCAGCTGCGCGAAGCGGTCACCTCGCCCGCCGGTACGACGATCAACGCGATCCGGGAGCTGGAGAAACACGGCGTCCGGGCGGCGTTCCTGGCGGCGATCGAGTCGGCCCGCGATCGCAGCGCGGAGCTGGGGCGCGGGCACGAATAGCCCCGGCCACCCCTGGCACCCGCCAGGCGGTCGGATGAAGCGGCCAAAATGGGACGTCGTTGGTGGTTTCCGAGTGGAGTAGCCGGCAAACCGGCATACTCCAAGTACGCGACGCAACGCGACACGCCGGGAATGCCACAAGAAAAGTACAACTCTCTATCGCATCTGTCACACCTGTACCGCTACCCTGCACGCAAGCACGCACGTGTCTGTCGTCCGCCGGTGGGGAAGCCGGCGGCCCGATGCGGGCAAGAAGGTCACGGTGACGTATGGCGTCTTCGTCCGGTTCGGCGCGGCAGTCCCACAACCGCGCCGAGCGGAAACCAGCTGCCGCCGGCACGCCGCCGGCACAGTCCGATCCGGGGAGTCCCGAACCGGGCTCCCGGGCGGCTCCGCGGCGCGCGGACCAGCGGGGCGAGCCGCTGCCGCAGGTCGCGTTCCTGACGGTGGCCGAGGTCGCCGACGTCATGCGCGTGTCGAAGATGACGGTCTACCGGCTCGTTCATGCCGGTGACCTGATGGCGGTGCGGGTCGGGCGATCCTTCCGGGTGCCGGAACAGGCGGTCCACGACTATCTCCGGGACGCCTACATCGAGGCGGGCTGACGCGTCCCCGGCGGCGACGCCCGGCGCGGGTCGGCGGTCCGTCGCCGACCCCATAGACTCGCAGGGGTGACTCTGCGCCTCTACGACACCCGGTCGCGCTCGGTGCGCGACTTCGTTCCGCTCGTCGACGGCCGGGCCTCGCTCTACCTGTGTGGGCCGACGGTGCAGGCGCCGCCGCACATCGGGCACGTGCGCAACGCCGTCAACGTCGACATCCTCACCCGCTGGCTGCGGCGCTCCGGGCACGAGATCACCTACATCCGCAACGTCACCGACGTCGAGGACAAGCTGATCGCCAAGTCGGTCGAGCTGGCCGAACCGGCGTGGCAGATCGCCATCCGCAACGAGCGGGCCTTCGGCGCGGCGTACTCGGCGCTGGGCTGTGCGCAGCCGACGTACGAGCCGCGCGCGACCGGGCACATGACCGAGATGTTCGACCTGATCGGCCGGCTGGTGGACCGCGGTCACGCCTACACCGCCGCCGGTGACGTCTATTTCTCGATCAGGTCGTGGCCGGCGTACGGCGAGCTGACCCGGCAGGACCCCGCCAACCTGCTGCCGGCCGCCGACACCGAGACCGACGCGCGCAAGCGCGACCCGCGGGATTTCGCGTTGTGGAAGTCCGCCAAGCCCGGTGAGCCGTCCTGGAGCTCGCCGTGGGGTCGCGGGCGGCCGGGCTGGCACATCGAGTGCTCGGCGATGGCGGCGCGGTATCTGGGGCCGGCGTTCGACATCCACGCCGGCGGCCTGGACCTCGCCTTCCCCCACCACGAGAACGAGATCGCGCAGTCCAACGCGGCGGGCTATGCCTTCGCGTCGGTCTGGATGCACAACGGCCTCGTCGTCGACGCGCACGGCGAGAAGATGTCCAAGTCACTCGGCAACTCGCTGCTCGTGACGCAGGCACTGCGCCAGGTCCGCCCGGTGGAGCTGCGTTACTACCTCGCCGCCCCGCACTACCGGTCGATCATCCAGGCCTCGACCGAGGGCATCGACGAGGCGGCGGTTGCCTATCAGCGGCTGGAGGGCTTCGTGCTGCGGGCGACCGAGGTGGTCGGCGAGGACGACGGCGCCGGGTCCGTCGGAGGGGACGGCACCGGAGCTGTCGGCGAGGCGAGCACCGGTTCCGTCGGCGGGGACGGCGCCGGGTGGCGCGATACCGATGGCGCGGAGTCCCGCGCGGCCGTCGTCTGTGCCGATTTTGCGACGGCGATGGACGATGACCTCGGGGTGCCCCGCGCCCTCGCGGCGATGCAGGAGGTGGCCCGGGAGGGCAACAGGGCGCTCGCCGACGGCGACAAGGAAGCCGCGCGGGGCGCGTTGGCCTCGGTCCGATCGATGCTCGACGTGCTCGGCCTGGACCCACTCGACCCGCAGTGGCGGGATCGTGGCGGCGACGGCCGGCTCACCGGGGTGGTCGACGCGCTGGTGCAGGTGGCGCTGCAGCAGCGGCAGGCAGCCCGCGAGCGCAGGGACTACCCGGCCGCCGATGCGATCCGCGACGACCTCGCGGCCGCCGGTGTCGCCGTCGAAGACACCTCGTCCGGCCCGCGCTGGGCGCTGCAGCACTGATGGCCGGCAATTCCCGCCGCGGCGGTGCCCAGCGCACGCCGGGGAGCAAGAAGGGTGCCGTCGCCGGCACCGGCGGCAAGAATCGCAAGCAGCTCACCGGTCGCGGCCCGACTCCGCCGGCGCGAGCCCGCCCGGGACACCCCGCGCAGCGCCAGGCCGACTCGGCCGAGCGGGTCCGCGCGGTGGACGCCGGTTCGCGTGGGGCCGGGCCGGGCACCGGTGGGC
>JBPCOR010000362.1:0-4951 GCA_051000035.1 Mycobacteriales bacterium
TGGGGGCTGTGCCCGGGCTGAGGACCGCGCCTGTGGGGCTGGCCTTGGCCCGCCACTGCCGGCGGACGAGCACGTAGATGACAACGACGAGGACCAACGGGGCCGCGCTCAGCCGAAGCAGGACGGCATAGCCAAGCAGCAGCCCGAGGACGGCACCGGTGCGCGCACCCGGGCGATCGCGCCACAGCAACAGGACGAGCGTCGCGACGGCGACGACCTCGAAGACCGAATCGGACAGGACAAAATGCTCGACGTCGACCTGGTAGGCGTCGAACATCATCGGCGCCGCCGAGAGGCCCGCCAGCCAGGTCCGCACACCGAGCCGTACCAGCAGCAGGTAGCCGGCGATGGCCGCGGCGATCATGAGCAGGTGCTGCACCCCGACGACCGCGGCCAGGCTGCCCGTGACCGACAGGACGCGCAGCAGGACCGGATAACCGATCGGGTGGGCGGCATCCGGCGTGATTCCCGAACCCAGGTAGCTGTAGGAATCGCCGAAAAGCTCCAGCGCCGGCCGATAGGCGATCAGCACGAGCACCCGCAACGCCAGCCCGCCCGCGATCACAGCGGTGATGACCCAATGGGTCCGCAGCGCGCGGGCCACGCCGTATCTGCGGTCCCCGGGAGCACCGAAGCGAGACCTGCCGTCGCCTCGCCGCTGCGGGCCGCCCCGTCCGGCTCGGGCTCGTAGCGCCTGGGTCACGAGGGCGCCATCCTTCCCGAGCACACAGCAGGAGCGCAGGGGAGGTGGCGCCCGGGGGAATCGGTCACGAGGGCCGTCCGGGCCGGTCATCCCCTCGCACACTGGACCGGCGACGTGGCGTGACGGCGTTGAGCGTGATGTCGAGCGCGACCGCGCCGGCGACCGGCAGCGTCACCAGCAGCGGCAGCCCGTAGCGGTAGCTGAAACCGGCCGCCAGCGACGGTGACAGCACGAGCGCGAGCCCGGTCAGGGCGAAGACGAGCGCCGCCCAGCGGGCCTGCCGGCGGCCGGTGCGCCGAAACAGCAGCGGGCCGGCAGCGAGCACGGCGCCGAGCAGGCAAAGCAGCAGCAGCGGGCCGGGCGTGTAGACGAATCGCTGGTAGCTGTGCAGCCACCCCGCCACCCGGTAATTCGGGTGTGGCACCGCCGTCTGGTGGCCGAACCCGGCGGTGGCCACCGTCACGTGGAAGAGCGGGTCCCCGCCGGGTGTCTTGTAGAGCGGAAAGCGCCACCGGTCGTCACGGAAGTCGCGGGTCCCGGAGTATCGACCGGGCGCGAAGTAGTGCCATACGTCACCGGCGACGTCCCGGACGTAGTCCCCCGGCTGATCAACGAGCACCGCCCTGGCCAGGGCTGCGCCGCGTTTTTCTTTGTCTGGCAGGGAGGGGAGCTGGTTGATCGGCGACGCCGCGCCGTAGACGTAGTACTCGGCGCCCGGCCGAGCGGAGACAGGGTCGGTGGGGCAGATGTCCTGAACGGACGTCGGCAGCTGGTCGCACTTGGCGATCGGTGCGGTGCGACCGTAGAGAAAGAGCCCGTTGCCTTCCTGGATCCCGTAGGTGCCGGTGTAGGAGTGCATCCAACCGGCGTAGGCACCGAGGCAGACGGCCGCCGCGCCGGCAACGCCGAGAAGTGCTCGCCAGTTCGTTCGGACGAGCAGGTACACACCGGCGATGACGAGGACGGGCAGCGCACCACTGCGCACCAGCGCAGATGCCGTGAGTACGACGCCCACGCCGACGCCGGCGAGCAGTCCCGGGCGCCCCCCCCAGAGCAGCAGGGTCAGCGCCGCGAGCAACAGTACCTGTTGGACGGTGTCGCCCAGCACGAAGTGTTCGATGTCGATCTGATAGCCGTCGAGCAGCACGGGCACCGCGCCGAGCGCCGCCACGGTCCGCCGGACGCCCAGTCGGAGCAGCAGGGCGTAGATCGTGACGGCCATTGCGATCCCGAGCAGGTGTTGCAGGATCGGCACGACCACGATGTGACCGGTGTTGCTCAGGATGCTCAGCAGGACGGCGTATCCGACGGGATGCATGCGGTTAGGCGTCAGGCCCTGCTGCAGGTAGATGAAGGAGTCGCCGTAGAGCTCCAGGGCCGGCCGGTACGCAATCTGCACGAGCACCCGCGGCACGATGCCGAGCCCGCACAGCAGGGCGAAGAGCCAGTGGGCGCGCACGGCGGACGCACCCGGCCGGCGACTGCCGGGCAGCGCGCGGCGCGACTGCCGGCGAGGAGTCGCGACCGCCGTCTGCATCAGTCGCCGGTCTACTCGCGCGCGGCGACGCAGAGCACGGTCTGCCCGAACGGCGGTCTCACGATGCTCTCGATACGACGCGTCGCCGGGATGATGGTCTTGTCATAGATGCGCACCAGCTTGCGATTGGGCGTCGACACACCGCCGCGGCGCACGGCGGCCCACCAGGCCAACCCGCCGAGCAGGTTCACGGCCCGGACGTCGACGACCGTCAAGCCGGCGTGGACAACGGCGCGGGCCATCGTCTTCGGGGTGTACCGCCGGACGTGCCCCACCTTGTCGTCGAAGTCGCCGTAGAGCGCCTCGTAGGCCGGCACCCACAAGACGATCCGCCCGCCGGGGGCGAGGACCGTGGCCAGCGCGCGCAGGGTCCCGATGTCGTCGGCGATGTGCTCGAGTACGTTCAGCGCGACCACGGTCTCGACCGGCTCGTCCAGCGCGATGTCCTCGGGCAGGAACATCTTGCGGACCTCGACGTTCGCCCGGTCGCCGAACCGCTCGGTCAGCCGTCGCAGGCAGAACGGCTCGGTGTCGGTGAGGACCAGCCGGCGCCGATCCAGGAACTGCTCGGAGAACTCCCCCAGTCCGGCGCCGATCTCCAGCATGCTCTGCCCGCAGTGCGGCGCGATCAGGTCGTACTGGTAGTCGCGGTAATTCGGGGCGTCGTCCCCGCCGAGGTGATTTTCCAGGACCAGATGCGGAGGCATCTCATCGGCCGCGGACGTGTAGGTGGTCGATGCGGCTTCGGTCACTCGGCGCGTGCCCCTTCCACTCCTTCGAGCACCGGTCGGATGAGTGTCGCCTCACGCCTCGGGTCGCCTCGATGGGTGAGCAGGCTCAGGAAGAAGGACGCGAAGCCGGTCTGGATCCCGAGCACGATCAGGCTCAGCGCGAACAGCGCCGGCCGCATCTCGTTGAGCGGCCCGAGGTGGGCGCCGATCCACCGGATGAGGACCCACACGTCGACGCCCACACCGGCCAGGAAGAGCACGCCACCGGTGGCGAGGCCGCGCTCGAGGGTGAACTTCTCGGTCAGCGTCCGCATCAGCCGGGCATCACGGTCACCGGGTCTGCCCTCCAGGGTGTACGCCGTCGCGAACAGCCCGAAGACGATCACCTGGTAGCCGCAGATCGCGGCCATCGCGAACAGCGCGCTGAAGTGCATGTCCAGGGAGTGGAAACCGACGTTGAGCGGATGCGGCAGCAGGGCGAGCTGGCCGATCATCCCGATGGTGAGGGCGATGAGACCCGGGATCAGGAACAGGTACTTCGGGGCCAGCAGCAGCATGAACCGCAGGTGCCGCCAGCCGTCCCGCCAGGTCTGCAGCTTGGACTCGCCGCGGCGGGCGCGGTAGGTGATCGGCACCTCGGCGATCTTCAGATTCGCCCGGGCCGCGGCGATCACGATCTCCGACGCGAACTCCATGCCGTCACATTCCAGCTGCATCCGGTCGATGGCGTCGCGGGTGAAGGCGCGCATGCCACTGTGGGCGTCGCTGCTCTTCAGCCCGAACAGCTGGTTGAGGATGCCGGTGAGAACGGGGTTGCCGACGTAGCGGTGCAGCCACGGCATCGCCCCGGGCATGATCGTCCCACCGAGCCGGCTGCCCAGCACGTAGTCATAGCCGTCGCGCAACATCGAGACGAAGCGGTCGACCTCGGAGAAGTCGTAGGTGCAATCCGAGTCACCCATCACGATGTAGCGGCCGCGCGCGTTGGCGAAGGCCGTCCGGTAGGCGACGCCGTAGCCGCGCGCCGGCTGCTGCACGACCCGGGCCCCGGCAGCAAGCGCGATGCGGACCGAGTCGTCGGTCGAGCCGTTGTCGCAGACCACGACCTCACCGTGCAGGCCGCTGCGCGCGATTCCGTCGAGTGCTTCGGCGACACACAGTCCGACGCTCTCGGCCTCGTTCAGGCAGGGCATCACCACCGAGATGTCGATGACGCTGCCGTCGTCGGCGCCGGCTCGCCCGTCCTCGGCCGCGGCGGGAACGGAGGTGCTACCGGGGGAGACCGGGCCGGGACGGTCGACGGTCGTCGTGGCTCCGGCGCGGGATTCGCTCCGGCGGACGGAGCCGGCTACACCGGCCGCGGACATCTCGCTACGCACCACGAACTACCACCGACTCCGTATTCCTCGCTGTCGGACAGCGCCGGCAGTGGCGGCACTGTCGTTTCCTGGGAACTGGCGTTCCCGGGCCCCGTCGTTTGCTAGCGACCGTCGTCTCCCAGGTACCGTCTCTTTACCAGGCACTGTCGATCGTCAGAAATGTCATTTGTCAGGAACTGTCCGAACCGACGTTGGCACGCTGTCACGCCCTGCGGTCAGATCGTAAGCGACTGAGGTCGACCGCGCGAGAGCAGCGCTGTCGGCGCGTCCCCGCACGCCGCGCGTCGGTCCCGGGCCCAGCGTACCTATTGCCAGCGCACCGGCCAACGGAAGCAGGATGTCCATGGGGAGTTGGTAGCGCCAGACGAACTCGGTGATGAGGTATCCGGGCAGCACGGCGGTCAGCGCCATCGCCGCGACGAACGCCGTCTCCAGGCCGCTTCGCCGGCCTCCGCGGGCCTCTGGACCGTCGTGCCGGGCCGGCCGAGCGCCGGGTGACTCGGCCGCGCTCGGCGGCGGTGGGCGCGCGGCGCGCCGCTGCCGGACCGCTAGGGGGGGCAAAACCGCGGGGGGAAAGCCGAGCCTGAGGAGCAGAAAAGTG
>JBPCOR010000175.1:0-2946 GCA_051000035.1 Mycobacteriales bacterium
GTGATCGACCCGGCCAGAGACCGGCGTGGAACGATCCCCGAGCCCGAGCCGATCGACCGGCACGGACCGACGCATGTCATCGCGATGTGCAACCAGAAGGGCGGCGTCGGGAAGACGACGACGACCATCAACCTCGGTGCCGCGCTCGCGCAGTTCGGCCGCCGGGTGCTGCTGGTGGACTTCGACCCGCAGGGTGCGCTGTCGGTCGGACTCGGCGTCGCACCACACGCGCTGGATCAGACCGTCTACAACCTGCTGATGGAGCGGGACGCGCGCGTCGAGGACGTGCTGCAGAAGACCAGCGTCGCCGGCCTGGACCTGCTGCCGAGCAACATCGACCTGTCGGCGGCCGAGGTACAGCTCGTCGGCGAGGTGGCCCGGGAGCAGGCGCTCGCCCGGGTGCTGCGCAGGGTGAGCCCCGACTACGACTTCGTCCTGATCGACTGTCAGCCCTCGCTGGGTCTGCTCACGATCAACGCGCTCACCGCAGCGCACGGCGTGCTCATCCCGCTGGAATGCGAATTCTTCAGCCTGCGCGGGGTCGCGCTGCTGCGCGACACGATCGAGAAGGTGCGCGACCGGCTCAACCCGGAGCTGACCGTCGACGGCATCCTCGCCACCATGTACGACGCCCGCACGGTGCACAACCGCGAGGTATTCGCCCGGGTGGTCGAGGCCTTCGGCGACACGGTGTACCAGACCGTGATCGGGCGCACCGTGCGCTTCCCCGAGACGACCGTCGTCGGCGAGCCGATCACGACCTGGGCGCCGACCTCCCCCGGCGCACTTGCCTACGTCGATCTCGCCAAGGAAGTACTCGCCCGGCAACGCGCGGGCGCCGCGGAACGGCCGGTATGAGCCGACCCCCGGCACCGCCCTCCGTGGGCTGATACCTGTGCTGAGGGCGCTGGGTCACCCGGTCACGTTGCTGGGGCTGGTCGTGGGCTTCCTGCTCGCCGTCGCCGCCGCTGCCGGCGCGCAGGCTCTCCTCGGCGGCCGTTCGGGGCCAGCCACGCCGCACCGACCCCGCGACGCGGCCCGGCTGCTCGATCCCTACGGCGCGGTCGCCGCGATCGTCGGCGGGGCGGGGTGGGGTGCCAACCGGCCCGCCAACGCTCGGTCCCGCGGCGCCCGCATCGCTGCGTACCTCGCCGGCCCCATCGCCGCGGCGGCGGTCGCGGCAGTGCTGCTCGTCGGCTACGTCGCGGCCGGCGGCGCGCGCTTCTTCCTGTCCGTTCTCACGGTCGGCAACGTGCTCACCGGCGTCCAGCTCCCGGCCGAGCAGACCGTCCTGCTGTGCGGCGGGCTCGAGGCGGCCGCGGTCGCCGTCCTGATGCTGGTGCCGCTGCCGCCGTTGCCGGGATGGCGGATCGCCTGCGAGCTCGTGTCGCCGTCGCCGGGCTGGCAGCGCGCGCGGTACCAGCTGGAGGACCGCAATATCGGCGCCGCGATCCTGCTCGTCGTTGCGGTCTTCCCGCCGGGAGGTGCCGGCCCCATTCTGCTACGGATCGTCGACGGGATCGTCGGTACGGTCCTCGGCGCGGTCTGATGAGTGCCTGCCGGCTGCCGCAGGCCCGGTCGGTTACGGTCCAGGCGTGATCATGCCGATCGGATCGCCGGCCCCGCCACCGGACGTGCTGACCGAGGACTGGTCCGATCGGCCGGTTTTCGCCGTGCACCTGGAGAATTTCGACGGCCCCTTCGACCTGCTGCTGTCGCTGATCGCCAAGCACAAGCTCGATGTCACCGACGTGGCGCTCTCGCAGGTCAGCGACGAGTTCATCGCCTACATCACCGCCGAACGCTCGTGGGAGCTCGGGCAGGCGACCGAGTTTCTGGTGGTGGCGGCCACGTTGCTGGATCTCAAGGCCGCACGGCTGCTCCCGACCGGGGACGATCCGGACGAGGAGGACCTCGCCCTGCTGGAGGCGCGGGACCTGCTCTTCGCCCGGTTGCTGCAGTACCGGGCCTACAAGTCGATTGCTGGATCCCTGCGGGAGTGGGAACAGCAGGCGGCACGCCGATTTCCGCGGGCGGTTTCGCTGGAGCCGCGATATGCCGAGGCGCTGCCGGAGGTGCTGCTCGGTGTCGGGCCGGAGCAGTTCGCCCGGATTGCCGCCCGGGCCTTCGTTCTGAGGGCGCCGCCCGTCGTCGATCTCGGCCACCTAACCGTGCCCCGGATCAGCGTTCGGGAGCAGGCGGATCTGCTGCGCGACCGGCTCGCGGCGATCGGCGTGTCGACGTTCGCGGATCTGGTGGCCGACTGCGTGCACACCGCCGAGGTCATTGCACGGTTCCTCGCCGTGCTGGAGCTCTACCGGGAATCGGCCCTCGCCGTCGAGCAGGACTCTCCGCTGGGCGACCTGGTGGTGCGCTGGACCGGATCAGCGGGGGAGCCGGGCGCTGCCGGCGACGTCGATGAGGAGTACGAGTGACCGAGTCCACCGGATCGATCGACCTGCCCGCCGGCCCGGACCGCCTGCGGCATGCCGTGGAGGCGGTGCTACTCGTCGTCGACGAGCCGGTCGATGCGGTGACCCTGGCGCAGACCCTCGACCAGCCACCCGGCCGGGTCCGGGATGCGCTGGAGTCGCTACGCGCGGAGTACGACGAGGCGGGGCGCGGCCTGGACCTGCGCGCGGTCGCCGGCGGCTGGCGGCTGTATTCGCGGGCGGATTTCGCCGAGTACGTCGAGCAGTTCGTCCTCGACGGTCAGCAGACCCGGCTCACCCAGGCGGCGCTGGAGACGCTCGCCGTGGTGGCCTACCGGCAGCCGGTCACCCGGGCGCGGGTCTCGGCGATCCGCGGGGTCGGCGTCGACGCGGTGATGCGCACCCTGCTCTCGCGGGGGCTCATCGAGGAGGCCGGCATCGACCCGGAAAACGGTGGTGGGCTCTACCGGACGACCCCGCTCTTCCTGGAAAAACTCGGCCTCAACTCCCTCGG
>JBPCOR010000047.1:0-2651 GCA_051000035.1 Mycobacteriales bacterium
GCCATGACGCGCCAGGTCGCGCTGCTGCGCGGGATCAACGTCGGCAAGGCCAATCGCATCTCGATGGCCGACCTGCGTTCGCTGGTCGGCTCCCTGGGGTACGCCGATGTCCGCACCCACCTGCAAAGCGGCAACGTCGTCTTCGACTCGACCGACGCGACGACAGCGACCGGGCCGGCGATCGAGGCGGCGCTGGCAACCGAGGTCGGCCTGGCGGTGTCCGTCGTCGTCCGCACGGCCAAGCAGCTCGCCGCCGTGGTGGCCGCCGATCCACTCGCCGGGGTCGTCAACGACCCGTCCCGCTACTTCGTGAACTTCCTCGGTGAGAAGCCGCCGGCACCCGCGCTGGCAGCCCTGCTGGACCTCGACCTCGATCCGGAGCTGCTGCGCCACGACGGGCTGCACATCTATCAGTGGATACCTTGCGGTGCGTTGGCGAGCGGCGTGACGCCGGCCAGGTGGAAGTCCCTCGGCGTCACGGTGACCGCCCGCAACTGGCGCACCGTCACTGCCCTGCGCGCCATGGCGACGGGTTGAGGGGCGCACCGCCCGCGCATCTGCTCCTCCAGCCGCCCCATCCTGCTCGCCGCCGTCGGGAGACAACAATTCGGGTGGGCTACGCAATCGGGGTCGTCGTCGGTCCGGACCTGCTCGCCGACGTTGAAGTCCGCGAGCAGGCGGCCCGTTGATCGGCCCGGTGTCGCGCCGATACCGTCGCCCGATGACCGCTCCCTACACCGACAGCGAGGTCGGCCGGCTGCGCACCGTCCTGCTGCACCGGCCCGGCGCCGAGCTGAAACGCCTGACGCCGCGCAACAACGACCAGCTGCTCTTCGACGGCATCCCGTGGGTCGGCAGGGCACAGGAGGAGCACGACGCCTTCGCCCAAGCCCTGCGCGACCGCGGCGTCGAGGTGCTCTATGTCGCCGAGCTGTCTGAGACGACGCTCGCAAACCCGGCCGCGCGCACCGAAGCGATCGCCGCGGTCGTCGACGACGTCCGGCTCGGCCCCGCGTTGCGGGGGACGGTCGAGGGCTATCTGAACGGCCTCGACCCGGCCGCACTCGCCGCCGTGCTCATCGCCGGCCTGGCCCAGCGCGAGCTCGCGATCGGGCACGGCCTCGCCTACCGGATGATGGATCCGCACGACTTCGTCGTCGACCCGCTGCCGAACCTGCTGTTCACCCGCGACTCCAGCGTGTGGGTGGGCGGCGCGGTCGCGGTGACGAGCCCCTCGATGGCGGTACGCCGGCGGGAGGCCGTACTGCTGCAGACGATATACCGACACCACCCCCGCTTCGCCGGCACCGACGAGCTATACGGCCCCGGCCGGGAGTGGCTCGAGGGCGGTGACGTACTGCTGCTCGCCCCCGGCGTCATCGCCGTCGGGGTCGGCCAGCGCACCACCGCAGCGGGCGTGGAAACGCTTACCCGACGGGCATTCGCAGCCGGCCTCGCCCACACCGTGCTGGTGGTGCCGATCACGCAGGATCGGGCGACCATGCACCTGGACACCGTCTGCACGATGGTCGACAGCGACGCGGTCGTGATGTATCCGCCGCTCGCGCGGACGCTACAGGTGCACACGGTGCGGGCCGGTGCGCGCGACGAACTCACCATCTCCGACCCCGAACCGTTCCGGGTCGCGGCCGCCGCGGCGATGGGGATCGACACGCTGCGGCTCATCGACACCGGTCTCGATCCCGTCACCGCGGAACGCGAGCAGTGGGACGACGGCAACAACACGCTATGCATAGCGCCGCGCCTGACGGTTGCCTACGAGCGCAACGTGGAAACCAACGCCCGGCTGGAAGACGCCGGCGTCGAGGTCGTGCGGATCGCCGGCAGCGAACTCGGCAGCGGTCGCGGCGGCCCCCGCTGCATGTCGTGCCCGATCACCCGCGACGCCGGGACCTGATCCATGGCGGCCATGAGACCGACCCGGAGCTGCCTGCAACCGACGGCTGCGGTCACCCGTGCGTTTCGACGAGGTTGTTACCGAGCAGCCGGGCCCACACGGTCGTCGTCCCGTCGGCCCGCTCGACGCCCCACGTGGTCGCCAGGGCGTCGACGATCGCCAGCCCACGACCGCCGGTCGCGGCGTGGTCGCCTCGCCGCAGCCGCGGGCGCTGCTCGCCGCCGCCGTCGGTGACCCGGACGTCGACCGACGCCTGCCGGCAGGACCACTCCACCAGCATCGTCTCGCCGGGCAGGGCCGTGCCGTGCCGGGCCGCGTTGGCGATCAGTTCCGAGGCCGCCAGCAGGACGTCGTCGAGCAGATCCTGGCTGATGACCGCACCCAGGTCAGCGGCGACGGCGCGTCGTACGACCGCGGCGCTGCGCGGCGCGTGAGCGACGGTCATCCTGCCCATGGGTCACTACTTCCCCCGCGGGTGCACTCGGGAAACATCCGTCGCACGACTGTCCGGTGCGGCCAGCCGCGCGCGGACGGCGGCCGGCTCGTTGGTCGCGATCATGTCGACACCGAGTTGCCGGGCGAGATCCACGTCGTCCGGGGCGTCGACTGTCCAGGTATAGATCCGGTTGCCGCGGGCGTGCGCGCGGTCGACGTAGTCCGGATGCTCGCGGAGCAGCTCGATCGACGGCCCGGCGACGCCGACACCGGGCGGGAGGGAGCCGTCGCGCCGCAG
>JBPCOR010000091.1:0-5933 GCA_051000035.1 Mycobacteriales bacterium
GCACCTCGGGTACGACGTCGACGCGTGGGTCGGCAAGTCGAACGGTCGCGGCGATGCCCCCACTGCCTGAGGCCACCGGCATCAGGCAGCGACAGCCCGCCGGCACCCTCATCCGCACCACCCTCGCCGAGCGCTGGGTGCACCGAAGCCTGGCCGCGGCGATGCTGGTGTGTGTCGCCAGCGCGGCCGTGCTCTACTTCGGCCCGCTGTCGGTGCTCGTCGGGCGGCGCGGTCTCATCGCGTGGATCCACATCGTCTCCGGTTGTGCGCTGCCGGTGCCGATCCTCGCGGGCCTCGCGTCCAAGGCGTTCCGCACCGACATCGGGCGGCTCAACCGCTTCACCAGCGTGGACCGCGAGTGGCTGGGAAGCGCCGACCGGCGCACCGGCCGGCTCGCGATCGGGAAGTTCAACGCCGGGCAGAAGCTCAACGCCGCCTTCACCGCCGGGGCGATCCTGGTGATGCTCGGCAGCGGGCTGATCATGCGGTGGGCCAACGCCTGGCCGGTACGGTGGCGCACCGGTGCCACATTCGTGCACGACTGGCTGGCCTACGCCGTCGTCGCGGTCGTGCTCGGACATCTCTACTTCGCCAGCCGCGACCCCTCGGCCCGGCGGGCGATGCGCACCGGCGAGGTGCCGGAGTCGTGGGCCCGCCGCGAGCACCGCGGCTGGGCCGAGGACGAGGCGACCGCGTCGGCTGACCTACCGGCCGACGGCAGCTGAGCCGGGTCGGCACCGTCACCGCGCCGGAGGCAGTCGTCGACCGGCGTGTGGACCAGGGTCACCGAAGCGTCCGCCGGCAGGTCGAACACCAGCGTGACGTCGTTGCCGCACCGCACCGCGGGCACGCCGTGCCGACGGAACCGGGTGACCGACGTACGCCGACCGTGCCACGGGCAGCGCAGGAACCGGCCCGTGCCGTCGAGGGCGGCCAGCTGCAGCGGCACGCCGCGGTGCGGGCACCGCGACGGCAACACGAACGAGCCGGTCGCCGTGCGCGCGTAGACGTACGGGTCGCCGGCGACGATCGCGCAGTTGCCCGGGCCGTCCAGGTGCAGCGCTACGACGAGCATCCGGCCGATCCGGGCACCGGGTAGGTCTCGAAGGTGCAGTCCCCGGAGCGGATCGTCGCCCCGTGCAGCCGCCCGGCGGGAATGACGATCCCGCTGCCGGCCGGGAGGTCGCGCTCGGCGTCGTAGCCGGCGATGAGCCGCATCGTGCCGGAGACGACGTGCAGCAGGGTGTCCTCGTCGTACTGGTCGGAGGTGATCACCGTTGTGGAGCTGCCGACGCCGGGGGTCGCCGGCGCCGTCAGCTCGCCGGCGCGCAGCTGCGGCCACAGCCGGTCGTGCAGCCGCACGTGCTCCTCGAGCCGGTCGACCCACTCGATCTGGGCGACGATGTCGGCGTCGGCGAGGGTGGCGACGGTCCGGAATTCGTTGACGCCGCGCACGATCTCGGGGATGACGACGTCGCCGCAGCGCGCGACGAGGGGGAGCACGAGCTTCTCCAGCGCCATCCGGCCGTGGTGGACGTCGATGTGGACGTGCTCGGTGAAGTAGTGCGCGTCGGCGTTGTCACCGAAGACCTCGGCCAACATCCGGGTGACCCGCTCGCAGAACTGCACGAGGGTGCATTCGGTGTAGTAGAGCGCCCCGAGGTAGCGGAAGAAATTCTCGTGGTTCTTGCCGATGTAGTGGAAGTAGTTGTTCGCGGCGAGACTGCCGGCCAGGTAGTGCTGCCAGTAGGCGTGGATCGAGGCGTCCAGACCCAGCGATCGCAGGGTGTCGATGAAAAGCGTGCTGTGCTTGGACTCGTGCACGCCGTAGCCGTACTCGTCGATGACGATCTTGAACCACTCCGACTGGGCCGGGCCGTAGTTGCCGAGCACATTGCGGATCATCGGTGAGGCCTCGGAGAGGAAGTCCGGGGCGAACTGGATCATCCACAGCCGGGCGGCCCGCTGCGGGTCGGCGGAGTCCAGCACGGCCCGCTCCGGGCCGCCGTACGGCGCGTCGTCCGGGCGCACGATGTCGCTGAGGTACGCCTCGAGTGCAGCCGGCGTCCAGTCGCCGGTGACTTCGACCTCGGCGTCCAGGAAGCCGAAGCAGTGCCGTTCGACGGCCGGGCGGATCATCTCCCCGAGGGCCCGATTGCCGGGGCTGTAGAACGCCCTGAAATCCGACCACATCGACCCGAACGCGCCCTCAGGTAGGAACACCAGGTCGGCCTCGTAGATGTTCGTCAGCAGTCGGTGACCGGCCAGGGCGGAGCGGCCCAGGGCCCGCGATCGCGGCAGCGGCACCGAGTAGTCCAGTCCCGCCTGCGGGAGCAACTGGCGCCGGTAGGGATTGTCGCCGTCGTGCAGCCGGTCGGCATCCCGGTAGATCGGGTTGCTCGAATACCTGTCGACGGCGTCGTGCAGCTGCGCCGGATCCAGCTCGTACGGCGGGACGCTCGGGCTGCCGGCGTCGGGGACGGTGGTGGTCACGGTGTGCGCTCCTCGGGCGGGGGTGGTGCGTCGGTGCTGCGCGGGGCTGCGAACAGGCGGGTGCCGTCGCAGCGGATGTCGACGCGGAGGCGTTCGCCCGCGTCGACGCGGATCGGCGTGGTGAAGGGGATGAAGGCCTGCATCCAGTGCGTCACCGCATTGTCCGGGGTCGTCCGGACCACGACGCCGGCGCCGAGGTCGAGCTCGAACCACGCGACCATGGCGTGTGCGATGCCGCTCGCGGTGACCGTCACCGGAACGGTCCGCTGGTGGCGCAGGCCGACCGGCCCGGTGAAGTCGAAGGACAGCAGCTCGGCGGGATGGCACAGCACCGAGTGCGGCCGGGTCGCGAGCCGGACCGGGAAATGACCGAACGTCGCCAGGGAGTTCATCAGGGTCACATCGAAGCCGCAGGCGACGTCGACGTGGTTGAGGTCGGTGATCACGGGGGCCTGGACCAGCTGCCCGATCAGCCGGGCGCCGACCGGGAGCATGACGCCGCCGGGCGCGAGCAACTCCGCGCGGGCGTGCATGATCGTCGGCAGGATTCCCTCGCCGACCAGGCCGCAGTCGACGATCTCGGAGATGATGAGATCCGCCGGTGCGGCCAGCTCGCGGCCGACCCGCATGGTGCCGGAATGCCCGGCCAGCACGGTGACGCGGTCGGCGTAGCCGTGGGCGGCGATCACCTGGCGGGCCACCTCGGCGAGCAGCGGGTTGGCCTCGCAGGTGGTGACGTGCCCGGCCCCGGCCCGCGCGGCCGCGAGCGCGAGCAGGCCGCTGCCGGACCCGATGTCGAGGACATGCGCGCCCGGGGTGAGCTGCCGTTCCAGCGCCGTCGCGAAGGCGTCGTTGCGTTCGTGGTCGTTGAGCATGGCGAAATGCCAGCGCGGGACGACCGTCGCCGACAACTCCGCCAGGACGCCGGCCGGGATGTGGCCGTCGATGACGGCATCCAGCGCCCGCCTCGTCGTCGCGGTCACCTCGTCGATGTGGGTCAGGGCGGCCCGTACGCCCGCTGCGGCGAGGCCGATTGTCGATGCGGCCGACGCCGTCTCGGAGTTAACGGCCGGCGTCTGGGCAACCGGTTTCTGGGCAACCGGTGTCTGGGTCACGTCGTACCTCCGTGTCGGTGCCATCAGTCGCGCCCGGCCGGCAGCAGTACGGGCCTCGCGGCGCGGTCGGCTCGCTCTTCGGCTTCGTCGGGTGTCGCGGCGATCTCGGCGCCGGGGGCCGCGTCGGGTAGCAGGTCTTCCATGTACCGCAGCGGCCGGTAGCGCATGCCCAGCAGGGCCCAGATGATCAGGGCGATGCCGCAGATGGCCACGATGAGACCGATCCCGCGGCCCGGTCCGACGCCGATGAGATGACCGACGAACGTGTTGGCCAGCGCTCCGCCCGGTTCGAGGAGCGGGTTGACCCAGCTGACGAGGGCGGGCCCACCGAGATAGGCCACCGGTGTCATGGCCAGCGCGATCATCTGATTGACGGCGAGGACCCGGCCCTGCAGCTCGAAGTGCACCTTGACCTGCAGCACCGATCGCCAGTGCGCGTTGACGAGGTTGCTGGCGGCGTTGCGGATCAGAATGCCGAGCGAGACCAGCAGGATCGAGGGCCGCAACCCCATCAGCAGGATGCCGAGCCCGACGAAGAAGACCAGACCCACCATCCCGGCGGCGCGGCGGCGGGTGCCGCCCCAGAGCATCATGACCAGCGACCCCAGGACCGCGCCGACCCCGGCGACACCGGTGACGACCCCGACCGCCGCGGCGCTGTCGAAGGCGAATACCAGCGGCGTGGTGAGGAGGATGGCGAGCGCGCCGAAGAAGTTGTCGACCAGGAAGAATCCAGCCATCACCAGCAACGGCTTACGCTTGATGATGTAGTGGAACCCACCCGATATCGTCTTGTGGAACGGTTCCTCGGGCTTGGAGTACAGCCGGTTGGGAAACCGCACCTTGATCAGGGTGAGGATCCCGATGGCGAATGATGCGGCGTCGATGGCGATCACGCCGTTGAGCCCGATCAGCAGCAGCAACGTGCCGCCGGCCAGCGGGGCGACGATGTTGCCGAATCCGTCGCCGAGCTGGGCGATGCCGTTCGCCTGGGCCAGGTAGGGCTTGGGAACGAGCTGCGCCGTCGCGGCGATGTACGCAGGATCGTGCACGCCGGTCGAAACGGCCAGGACACAGACGATGACCGAGACGTTCCACAGCGACAGCGTGCCGGTCGACGCGAGCGCGATCAGCGCGACCACGCTGACGGCGCCGGCGACTTCGCAGCCGAGCAGCACCTTGCGCCGGTCGATGCGGTCGGTCAGCGCTCCACCGATCGGACCGACGATCACGCGGGGCACCAGCGACAGGAAGGTGATCAGCGCGTACGCCGTGAGGTTCCCGGTCTCCCGGTAGACCCACAGGCCGAGCGCGAAGAGCGTCAGCGTGCTGCCCATGATCGAGACCGCCTGGCCGAGCGCGACGACGTAGAAGTCCCGCAGGTTTCGGCGCGCCTCCGGGCCGGTCACCGACACGTGCGGCACCCGGTCCGGGACGGTGCCGGCCCGCCAGTCGGTGATCGTGGCGGCGAGGATGCCGGCGAGTTGGTCGGCCTGATGCTTGAGGAAGTAGTGCCCGGCCCTCGGTACGACGGCCAGGCCCACCCGCGGCGCGAACGCCGCCCACTCGGCGTACCGCTCGCGGTAGAGGTCGGTGCCGCGGTCGCGTTCGCCGACGACGCACAGGGCCGGCGCCCGCAGGGTCCGTGGGTCATCCCGGTTGAGTTCGCGGGTGAACCAGGCCTGGGAATTGTCGACGTCGTGGCTCATGCTGCGCAGGATGATGCGCTGCGCTGCCTCGTCGGCCATGTCCTCTTCCATCAGCACGCCCATGGAGCGCAGCAGGTCGCGGCTGGATCGGTCGGCCGTGAATCGACTCTGCGGGAACTTCCTGTTGAACCAGGACGAGACGCGCCCGGGCAATGTCGCGGTCGGGAAGTTCCCCCCGATCACGAGGCCTTCGACCTTCCGCCCGGCTGCTTCGCAGCGCAGCGCGAGCTCGGTCGCCAGCGCGGTTCCGACGCAGTGACCGTAGATGGCGACCGGACCGGTGACCGTCGCCTCGAGCTCGGCCACGACCCGCCCGGCGACCTCGTCGAGGGACGGTCGGTGTTCCTCCGGGCGGGCCGGGTCGTGGCCGGGCAGTTCCACGGCGACGACCGCCGTACCCGGTAGCACCTTCGCCAGTTCGGTCGCCAACGGCTGGTAGGCCACCGCGGAGCCGCCGCCGTAAGGCACGCACACCAGGGTCAGCGTCGTCGGCGACCCGGCCGGCGGTCCGGCCAGCCGGTACAGCAGACCGGTCGCGGGGGGGGGGGGGGGGGGGGGGGGGGGCGAGAAGAGAGCGCCGAACACGGGGTGGGGGGAAAACGAGCCAACCCGCAAC
>JBPCOR010000142.1:0-4203 GCA_051000035.1 Mycobacteriales bacterium
GCCGCATCACCGCATACCAGCATTCCTCGCCCATGCGGACGTCCTCGTGCTTCCCTCGGCGTACGAGGAGCTCGCGTCGATCCTGGTCGAGGCGATGGCGGCTGGGCTGCCGGTCGTCGCCACCCGCATCGGCGGGACCCCCGACGTCGTCACCGACGGGGTCACCGGTCTGCTCGCCCCGCCCGGCGACGTCGCCGCGATCGCCGGCGCACTGACCCGGATCCTGCGGGACGGCGAGCTCGCCGCGCGTCTTGCAGCGGCCGGTCGCCGGCACGCCGACGGGCACCACTCCTGGCAGGCGCTGGCCGAGCGGGTGCTCGGGATCTACCACGACGTACGTCGGACATGAGCCGGCCCGCCGAGAGCACAGATAACGCACGGTTTCGACGATGCGCACGTGCGTTGGCTCCACTCTCGCGCCGGTCCGGAGCTGTCGCTAAGGCCTGGCGCATCAGCCGGTGTCGAAGCAGCCGTCAAACTGCCACAGCGGGTTGATCACCGTGTTCCCCGTCGTGTCGACGAGCGTCGGCGCGCCGTTGAGGTCGGTCGGGCCGTCGCCATCGGCGCTGTAGCAGCCGTCGGTCCGCACGTGTAGCGCATACGTGGCCGCCTCCGGGATCTGCGGGCCGCGGACCTGGAATATGATCGTGCAGGCCCAGTCGTCGCCGGCGCCACGACCGGTGCTCGAGCCGGCGCCGGATACCGCGGCCATTGACCCGCCGCCGCGGGCGCAGGTCGCCCGGGTGCGCATCGCGGCCGCCGTCGTCGGGTGCCCGCGCTGGTTCTGCTGCAGCAGGTAGAGATTGCTGAACGTCGGACCGACCGCGGCGGCCACCCGGGCACCGGTGATCGGGCTCTGCCCGCAGCCGGTGAGGCCGGCCGCGACGGCAGCCGCGACGGCGCCGACGATCAGCCGGCCTGCCGTCGGGCCGGGCCGCCGTCCGGCCGGACGTCTGGCCATCGTGAGCATCGCGGCTCAGCTCCGGCTCGCGCCGCGGCAGCGCAGGATGAGGTAGGCGATGGTCCCGCAGGCCACGACGTATGCGGCGCTGACAGCGATGCCGAGCGTGACCGGCCGGTAGAAGGGGTCACTGGCCCACAGCCCGTGCCAGGAGCCGAATGGCGTGGCCAGCAGCAGGGTGCGGATCAGCGGCGGGCCGTCGAGCAGCGAGCCGAGCTGCATGAGCAGGCCGATGACCGCCGGGGCGCCGACGCTGACCACGCTGTTGCGCGTCGCCACCGACAGCAGCAGGCCCAGGGCGGTGAAGCCCGGCACCGGCGGCAGGACCGTTGCCCAGCTCGCCAGCGTCAGGGTGACCGCGCTGCCCGATGTGACGAGCTGCCCGGACAGGCCGATGATCGGTTGCCGCCCGACCAGCACCAGGCCGGCACCGAGGCTGACCAGTGCGAGCACCGCGACCGCCAGCACCGAGTAGGTGACGGCCGCCAGCGCCTTGGCGATGAATATCTGCCGGCGGCTGCACGACCGGGTGAGGATCGTCTTCCAGGTGCCGTGCCGGTCCTCGGCGGAGAAGATGTCGCCGGCGACGATGCTGGTCAGGGCAGGCAGCGCCCACTGTCCGCTGAATCCGAGGATGCACAGCGGTACGGCGTAGCCCGACGTGTGAACCCACTGCCCGAAGAGGGTGTCCATCGGCACGCTGCCCTGCGCGTCGAGCGCGGCGACGAAGAGGATCGGTGCCACGACGCAGAGCACGAACACGCTTTGCACCTTGCGCTGGACCGCGAGCTTCCGCACTTCGGCCCGGTAGGCGCGCGACACGCTGCCGCGGCGCCGGGGCGGGCCGGAGGCTTCCAGGTCGGCGTCGACCGCGAGCGCGATCGTGTCGCGGGATGCCGTCATGCCGCGAGCGGCTGCGGTGCGGTGAGCTGCAGGAACAGCGCTTCCAGCGACGTGTGGCGTTGCTGCAGCGCCCGTACGGCGATGTGGCGGGCGGCGAGGGCAAGGACGTAGTCGTCCATCTGCTCCGGCCCAGCCCGGACGGTGAGTCCGGGCTCTGCTGACCCAGCCCGGACGGTGAGTCCGGGCTCGGAGGCGACCTGGACGCCTGGCCGGCCGGCCGCGATCGCGACGGCGCCCTCGTCGTCGGTGGTGTGCACCAGATACACGGGATCGGGTGCCCGCGACCGCAGCGTCGCGATCGTGCCGCTGAAGGCGACCGACGCGCCCGACAGGATCGTCACGGCGTCGCACAGCTCCTCGACCTCGGCCATGTCATGGCTCGCGAGCAGCACGGTGCGGCCACCGTCGGCGAGATCGCGCAGCCCGCGCCGCATCTCCCGCATACCGGCCGGATCCAGACCGGCCGCCGGCTCGTCGATGATCACCAGGCGCGGGTCACGCAGCAGGGTCGCGGCGAGTCCCAGCCGCTGGCGCATCCCGACCGAATAGCCGCGGACGCGGTGACCGGCCCGATCGCTCAGTCCGGTCGCCGACAGCACCCGTTCGATCGCCTGTTCCGGAACGCCGCCGTCGAGCTCGCCGAGCAGCCGCAGGTTCCCGCGGCCGGACAGGTAGGGGTAGAAGCACGGCGTCTCGATGAATCCGCCGACGCCGTCGAGCGTCCTGACCCCGTCCCGGCGCCAGGATCGGCCGAAGATCTCGACGTCGCCGGCGTCCGGCGCGATCAGGCCGAGGAGCACCGAGAGCAGCGTCGTCTTGCCCGCGCCGTTGGGTCCGAGCAGTCCGTGGATCTCGCCGGCGTCGACCCGAAGGTCGACGCCGGCGAGGGCCGGCCGGTCGTCGTAGCACTTGACCACACCGGTGGCCTCGATGACCGGTTCGAAGCGGACCATCGGCGTTAGTGCGCCCGGTGCGGGACCTGCGCCTGGGTGCGCGGGCCCAGGTCCTGATCGATGCTCGTCAGCACCGTCTGCGGGAACTTCTTTTGCACCTCGGCAGGCGTCATGACCTTCGAATCACCCGGGTAGGGCTTGGTGTATCCGGTCGACGCGTACCAGGTGAGCCGGTTGGACGGCGCGAAGGCCAATCGGTCCTCGCTGCGGAAGTCCTGCTTCTGTGACCATTGCAGCCACAGTTTCTGCATCGGGTTGCTCACCTGCGCCGGCGTGGGGTTGAGGGTGTCCAGCGGGATCTGATTGGGCCGGACGTTGTACGGCGCATTGTTCGCCTTGTCCGTGAACACGTCGTACATCGGCTGGGCCGCCATGTCGAGCTGGTTCATCGGCGGCATTCCCAGGATCTGCTCGATGGTGCGGGTCACGTTGAGCTGGCTGTAGTAGGTGTTGATGATCGCACCGCGCTTGGCATACGGGCTGGCGACGTACACCGGTGCGCGGTGACCGTCGACGTGGTCGATTCCGTTCTGCGAGTCGTCCTGGACGACGAAGACCGCGCTGTCCTTCCAGTACTTCGAATGCGAGATCTGATCGATGATGCGCCCTGTCGCCAGGTCGTTGTCGGCCACCATGGCCGACGGTGTCGGCTCACCCGGAGTTGTACCGGCCGTGTGGTCGTCCATCACCCACAGCATGTTCAAGGCCGGCAGGTTGCCGTTCTGCTGGTACTTCTTGAAGTCCCGGGAGAAGATGTCGGCCCGGTACTGGTCGGGGATCCTGGTCTGGAAGTTCGGGAAATCCCGGCTCAGGATCTTGTCCAGCGACGGTACGTCGGACTTGGTCTGGTAGTAGCCGAGCGGGTAGTTCAGCGGGCCCTTGGTCTTGCCCTCGAGGACCTTCGAGTCGTGGTACCAGTCCGACCAGGTGCCCTTGAAGCCGGTGCCGTTGGGGGTGGTGAAGTATTCGGCGTATTCGCCCCACACGCGGGCGGACAGGCCGTGCGCACGGGCGTCGTCCCAGAGGAATCCCGACTTCGGGTAGACCATCGCGTCCGGCTGGCCGTAATTGCGCACGTAATTGGCGTAGGTCCGCTCGAGGTAGTCGTTGACGAATCCGGCGTCGAGCCAGGTGTGGCCCACCGCTGAGTTGGTTCCGGCGGAGTAGAGGTTGTCGATCAGCGGGAACTGCCGCGCGAGCGCGTGGGCATTCGGCGTGACCTTCTTGCCGAACTGGGCGTAGGCCGCCTTGCCGTTGCCGCGCGGGTCGTCACCGAGGATCTGGTCGTAGGTGCGGTTCTCCTGCACGATCAGGAAGACGTGTTTGATCTTCGACGGGTCACCCACGCGCACCGGGACAGCTACCGGCTTGGCCGTGCTGCTGCCC
>JBPCOR010000187.1:0-8792 GCA_051000035.1 Mycobacteriales bacterium
CCGACCGGCAGCGCGCGCTACGCGAGGCATTGAGGGTGCTGCGACCGGGTGGTCGACTGCTGGCAGAGGTCATAACCCGCCACACATGGATCATCGACGCGACGTCGCAGGGTCTGCTGATGGGTCAGGACATCTGGGGCACGTTCGATGTGAATCTGCGCACGGGCCTGAGCAACGACCCCGCCCGGGTCCCGGACGGGGTGTTCTGGGCGTACTTCCATCGGGCAGACGAGGTCGGACCCGAGGTGGGCCGGGCCGGCTTCAACCACGAATGTCTCGTCGCCGTGGAGGGGTTCGCGTGGCCGTTGGGCAACCTGCAAGAACTGCTCGGGGATCCCGATCAGCTGTTGCGGGCGATCCGGCTGACCGAATCCGAGCCGTCCATGCTCGGGGTAAGCCCCCACCTCATCGCGGTCGCGTCGAAACCCATCCCCAGCCGACCGGACGCCCGCTGACCGCCTGGCCGATCCGGGGCTCGTCCCGGGACGGTTACCCGCCGGCGAACGGGTCGGCGACCGTTCCGGTTCGGGTTGTATCGTCATAGCCGTAGATCTCGCGACCACGGACGAACGCGCGGGTCACCCGGCTCATGACGTCCAGCGGGTCGCCGGTCCAGATCGCGACGTCGGCGCTCTTGCCGACGACGAGCGATCCCACCCGGTCGTCGACGCCGGCGATGCGGGCCGGATTGATCGTGATGGCGCGCAACGCGGTCTCGGGGTCGAGGCCCTCCTTGACGGCGAGACTCGCCTGGTGTACCAGGAAATGGATCGGCACGACGGGATGGTCGGTCGTGATGGCGATGGTGACCCCGGCGGCGGCGAGCCGCCCCGGGTTGGCGAGGGAGCGGTTGCGCAGCTCGACCTTTGACCGGGAGGTCAACAGCGGCCCGATGATGACCGGGATCCCGCGCGCGGCGATGATATCGGCGAGCAGGTGCGCCTCGGTGCCGTGGTCGATGACGAGGTCGTAGCCGAATTCCTCGGCGATGCGCATCGCGGTCGCGATGTCATCGGCGCGGTGGCAGTGCTGGCGCCAGGGAATCTCGCGGCGGAGCACCGCTGCGAGTGTCTCCATCTTCAGGTCGACGTCCGGGGCCGGCTTGCCCGCCTCTTGGTGCTCGAAGCGCTGCAGGTAGTTGCGTGCCTTGGTGAAGGACTCGCGCAGTATCGCGGCCGTGCCCAGTCGTGTCGCCGGCGTCTGCTTGCGGTCGCCGTACACCCGCTTCGGGTTCTCACCCAGCGCGGACTTCACGCCGCTCGGCGCGCGCAATGCCATCTCATCGACGGTCCGCCCCCACACCGACAGGGCGATCGTCTGGCCGCCGATCGGGTTGCCCGACCCCGGGTTGACGTTGACCGTCAGCACGCCGCCGGCGATCGCGTCGCGGAAGCCGATGTCAGCCGGATTGATGGCGTCGATCGCCCGCACATGCGCGGCGACCGGATCGGTCATCTCGTTGGTGTCCTGACCGGCCCAGCCCTCGGCCTCCTCGTGCACGCCGAGGTGCGTGTGGGCGTCGACCAGACCGGGCAGCACCCAGGAGCCCGCGGCGTCGACGACGACAGCTCCGTCGGGGACGCGCAGATCGGGCCCGCCGACGTCGGCGATCGTGGCGCCGTCGATCACGACGGTTCCGCTCTCGATCGGGGCACCCTCGACGGGTACGACGTGACCACCGACGATCGCGATCTGGTGCTGGGCCACCGGGCCTCCTCCTCGACGGCTGGCATGACGCGACCACGCTAGTCGGCGCCGGAGCCGGCCCGAATCGGCACCAGGGCGGACCGGCCCGCGCCGACCGGTGGGATCTAGGAGGCATCGGCCACCTGCGTACTGTCGACTCGTGGTGCGCATTCTGGCCGTGGCCGACGAGATTGTCGACGCCCTGTGGCATCCGAGCGTGCAGTCGATCAGACCCGATCTGCTGGTCGCCTGCGGTGACCTGCCGTCGGACTACCTCGACTATCTGCAGTCCACGGTCAACACACCGCTGGTATTCGTTCCGGGCAACCACGATGCGGACCTGGTTCGAGAGCGACTGGGCCGCTCCGGCCTGCTGCTGCGGGCCGGCATGCCGGCGAGGTCGGCGGGTCCGCCGGGGGGCATGAATGTCGACCGCCGGGTGGTCACGGTCGACGGTCTGCGGCTGGCAGGTCTGGGCGGGAGCGTGCGCTACCGTCCCGGCGCGAACCAGTACAGTCAGCGGCAGTTCGGCCGCGATGCGCGCCGGCTCGCCCGCCGGGCCCGCCGGGCCGGTCCGGTCGACGTCCTGCTCACCCACGCGCCGCCGGCCGGGCTCGGCGACGGCGACGATCCGCCGCACCGCGGCATCGAGGCCCTGCACGACCTGGTCGATCGGCTGCATCCCCCGCTGCTGCTGCACGGGCACATTCATCCGTACGGCCAGAAGCTGCCCGATCGCCGCATCGGAGATACCCGGATCTGCAACGTCGTCGGCTACCGCGTCTTCGACATCGACGCGAGGACGGGAGTCCGGGAGGTGATCGGCCGTGGCGCGTGATACCGGGTTTCCACACACCGACGCCGAGTACGACTTCCTGCACGCCCGCCGTAGCGCTGTCCTCTCGCGGCTGGCACACCGGCTGCGGTTCGAGCCCGACGACGTGTCGATGGTGCTGCCCTACGACGAGGTCGTGTCGGCCCTGGGCTGGCGATCCGAGCGGTACGTCGGGGTCGACGTCATCGAGGTCGACAGCGTCGTCGGATCGGTCGACCGGACCGGCGACTTCGACCGGCGGTTCCGCCCGCGCAGCGGCCGGGTGCGTGAGCGGTGGCAGCGCATCGCCGTTGCGCAGCGGCGGGGAGAGTCGATGCCGCCGATCGACGTCTACCGGATCGGGGACATGCATTTCGTCCGGGACGGCCACCATCGGGTCTCCGTCGCGCACGCCATGCGCCAGACCCTGATCGAGGCCTACGTGACGGAGGTCAAGACGCGGATACCGATCGGCAGTGTCATCCGCCGCCGCGACCTGGTCGTCAAGGACTACGAGCGGGTGCTGGCCGATCGGGTGCCACTGCCGAAGGCGAAACGGGACACCCTCGCGTCGTCGGATCCCTGGACGTATGCCCGCATCGGCGAGGCCGTCGAGGCGTGGGGATTCCGGGCGATGCAGGACGAGCAGCAATTCCTCGACCGCACAACCGTCGCCCGCCGCTGGTACGACGAGGAGTTCACTCCCGTCGTCACGATGATGCACGAGGCCGACCTGATCGGCCGCCGGAGCGACTCCGAGGCCTACCTTCGGGTGACCACCGAGCGGTACCGCCTGATGCGCACCCACGACTGGAGCCAGGAGGTCATCGACCGCCTGCGCGACGTCCTGGACTGACGTCGGGTCCCGGTCGAGCGTCCGGTCCCGGTAGAGCACGGCCGCTCGGGACCGGGAGACACGCCCAACTAGGCGTGGTGGCGGCCGCCGTCGGGCTGGTCGATCGCCGCGTCATCCGAGGTGGAGGTCTCGTCGGGGGCGGTCGCGGTGTGGGCACCGGCGGAGGTGGCCGCCGCGTCCAGCGTGACGTTGTCGCCGGTGTGAGGGTCGAATATCTGCACATTGTTCGGGTCGAACCAGAGTTTCAGGGACTCACCCTCACGCGCGTGCGTCGCCGGGTCCAGCCGGGTGACCAGCTGGTCCACCGCCGCCGTGTCGACACTGCCCGAATCGCGGGCGAGCTCCTCGAGCTCGGCGGCGGTGGCCGCCCCGCCCTCCATGCCGAGGTAGGCAAAGACGTCGGAGCCCATCGACTCGACGACCTCGACGCTGCCGTCGAACGTGACGCCGTGCTGGTTTTCGGTGACCAGCGAGGCGTCCTCGAAGTTCTCCGGACGCAGGCCGATGATGACCTGCCGGTCGACGTTGCGGGCCTCCAGGGCGCGCCTGTGCTCGTCGTCGAGCGGGAAGTTGCCGAGGCTGCAGTGGATCTGGTTGTCCTCGATCGTGGCCGGCAGGAAGTTCATCGACGGGGACCCGATGAAACCGGCGACGAACAGGTTGCGCGGGGTGTCGTAGAGTTCCTTGGGGGTTCCGACCTGCTGCACGATTCCACCGCGCATCACCACGACCCGGTCACCGAGGGTCATAGCCTCGGTCTGGTCGTGGGTGACGTAGACGGTGGTCGTCCCGAGCCGCTTCTGTAGCCGGGAGACCTGGGTGCGCATCTGCACGCGCAGCTTCGCGTCGAGGTTCGACAGCGGCTCGTCCATCAGGAATGCCTTCGGGTCGCGGACGATCGCGCGACCCATCGCCACCCGCTGCCGCTGACCGCCGGAGAGGTTCGACGGCTTGCGGTCGAGGTGCGGCGTCAGCTCCAGCACCTCGGCCGCGTCCTGGACCTTCTGCGCGATCGTCGCCTTGTCGACCTTGGCGAGCTTCAGCGGGAACGCCAAATTCTCCCGCACCGTCATGTGCGGGTAGAGGGCGTAGCTCTGGAAGACCATCGCGATGTCGCGGTCCTTGGGCGCCTTGTTGTTGACGACCTCACCGGCGATACGCAGCTCGCCCTCGGTGATGTCCTCCAGGCCCGCGATCATGTTGAGCGTCGTCGACTTCCCGCAGCCGGACGGACCCACCAGGATGACGAACTCGCCGTCGGCGATGGTCAGGTCGACCGCCTGCACCGCAAGCGCTCCGTCGGGATAGCGCTTGGTCACGCCGTCGAGCACGATTTCTGCCACGAGTGGCTCCTTTACTAGCCCTTGACGGCGCCGGACGTCAGCCCGGCGACGATGCGGCGCTGGAAGAACAGCACGAAAATGATGATCGGGATCGTGATGATGACCGAGGCTGCCGCGATCGCGCCGGTGGGTTGCTCGAAGGACGACAGGCCGGTGAAGAAGCCGAGCTCGGCCGGGACAGTCCGCGATGCGGTCGTCGAGGTCAGCGAGATGGAGAACAGGAAGTCGTTCCAGGCAAAGATGAAGATCAGGATTGCCGTGGTGAAGATGCCCGGCATCGCCAGTGGCGCGATCACCTGGCGGAATGCCTGGACCGGTGTCGCGCCGTCCATCTTGGCCGCCTTCTCCAGGTCCCAGGGAATCTCCCGGAAGAATGCCGACAGCGTGTAGATGCCCAGCGGCAGCGAGAAGGTCATGTACGGGATGATCAGTCCGGGCCAGGTGTTGAACAGGTGCAGACCGCGCTCGATGGAGAACAACGGGCTGACGAGTGAGATCTGCGGGAACATCGCGATCAGCAGCGACATCCCGATCAGCAGTCCCTTGCCCGGGAACCGCAGCCGCGCGATGGCGTAGGCCGCCATGGTCGCCAGCACGACCGCGATGAACGTCGAGATCAGCGCGATGCCGATCGAGTTGCGCAGTGCGTCGACGAATTCGCCGAGCTTGAAGATTCCCTTGTAATTCTGCAGCGTCCAGGCCGTGGGCCAGAAGCTGCCGCCGTCGGTCGCGATATTGCCGGGCACCTTGAACGACAGCGACACCAGCCACCAGACGGGAAACAGCGCCCACGCGATGACGAGGACGTTGGCGAAGCTCCAGCCCGCCTTCTGCCTTCCGGAGGTCGCCATCAGCCTCTCCCGCCGAGATCTGAACCTGGGGTGGCGGTGCCGAAGAGTTTGATGAAGACGAATGCGATGATCGCGACGCAGATGAAGATCAGCACCGAGATGGTCGACCCGATGCCGAGATTGAGCGCCGTGAACAGGTTGTGATAGCCCAAGATCGACACCGATGCGGTCCCGAGCGAGCCGAACGTGAGTGCGTAGATGTTGTCGAAGATCCGGAAGGCGTCCAGGGTGCGGAAGAGCAGCGCCACCAGGATCGCCGGCTTCATCAGCGGGATCATGATGTTGCGCAGCCGCTGCCACGCACTGGCGCCGTCGACCCGGGCCGCGTTGAGCAGGTCCTCTGGCACCAGCGCCAGCCCGGCCATCAACAGCAGCGCCATGAACGGCGTCGTCTTCCAGACCTCGGCGAGGATGATCACGGCGATGGCCTGGTATTCGTGTACGAGGGGTGTGCCGCCGGACAGGTGCTGCAGGTAGCCCTGCCCGGGCGTCCAGGCGTACTGCCAGCCGTAGCCGGCCGCGATCGTGACGATGCCGTAGGGCACCAGGATCGATGTCCGTACTCCGCCGCGTCCCCAGATGGTGCGGTGCATGACCAGGGCGAGCCCGAAGCCGAGCACGAATTCGATCAGCACCGATACCGCCGTGATGACCACGGTCACCGCGAGCGCGTGCCACCAGAAGGGCGAGCTGAGCACGGTTGCGTAGTTGGTGAAGCCGATGAACTTGGCGTCGTTGGGGAAGCGCAGGTCCGACCGGCGTAGTGAGAGGTAGATCGCGTAGATGATCGGGTACGCGGTGACCAGGACCATGACGACGACCGCAGGGGCGCACAGCGCCCAGCCGAGTCGGCGTTCCTCCCGGGCGCCGTCGGTCGCCTGCTTCTTGCCGGTCGGCGCGCTGTCCGCGGCCTGCGGCGGCGCGACTGTCTGGCTCACATCAGTCATCGCGGACGGCCCTCTTTCGGGTACGTCGGGGTCACGGGATCAGCCCCTTGGACTGCAGCGCATCGGAGATCTGCGATTTCAGGGTCGAGACCGCCGACGCCGGATCGATGTTCTTCGGGGGGGACAGCGCATTCTGGATCGCGATCGAGACGCTCTGATAGGCGGGCGTCTTCGGCCGGACCGAAGCAGACTTCAGCTGGGTGTAGATCAGCTTGTAGAAGGGGTACATCTTCACGAAATCCTTGGTCGGATTCGTGTAGACGCTCTGCAGCGTGGGCGGCAGGCCACCGGCGGTGGCCCCGACGAGTTGGTTGCTCTTGTTGGCGAGGCAGGTCGCGGCCTGGAATGCCAGCTCGCTGTGCTTGGAGTACTTGCTGATCGCCAGGTCGATCCCGCCGATCGTCGAATGCGCCTGCTGGCCGCTGACGAGGGACGGGAAGGGGGCGTACTTGAAGTACTTCTTCAGCTCGCCTTTGGTCTTGCCGGGGTAGATCGTGGCCTTCGGGTTGTCCATCTGCATCGACGGGTAGACGTAGGGATAGTTGATCTCGAAGGCCGCGGTGCCGCCCTCCATCGCCAGCCGGCCCTGGTCCTCCATGAAGTTCGCGAGCGACGGGTCCGCGGCCGGCGAGTTCGCGAATTGGGACATCGTCCGCAGTGCCGTGGTCGCCTGCGCGCCGAGGGTGACCTTGCTGCTGTCGCCGTTGAGGACCGACCCGCCAGCGCTGGCGACCATCGAGTTGAACCACACGGTCAGCCCCTCGTACTGCGCGCCCTGCTCCTCGATGTAGTGCGGCTGGCCCTTCTTCGCCAGCGCTCCGGCCTGGCTGATCATCGCCTGCCAGGTCTTCGGCGGGGTCTTGACCAGGTCGCTGCGGTACCACAGCAGCTGGGTGTTGGAGTTGTAGGGCATTGCGACGAGCTTGCCTTGCCAGGTGGCCGTCGCCAGCGGTCCGGCCAGCTGGTCCTTCTTGGCCGCCGTCTCGTTGGCACCGGTCCAGGGCTGGATCCAGCCGGCCTCGGCGAACTCCGCCTCCCAGGTGACGTCCAGACCCATGATGTCGACGCTCGCGTCGCGCGCCGCCAGCCGGCGGACGAGTTGGAGCCGCTGCTGGTCCGCCGCGCTGGGCAGCTTGATGTAGTTGACTCGGTACTTGCCGTTCGCGGCCTTCGTGCAGGCATCGGCATTTTGCTGGGTCGCCGCCGCGCTGCCGGGCTGGTCGTAGAAGCTGATGGAGACCGGGCCGCTGCTCGATCCGCCGCCGCAGGCCGCGAGCAGTGCCGCGCCGACGGCGCCCACCGCGAGCGATGCGGCGGTCCGCCGGCCCCTACGGCGAGAGGTGGTGCGTGCGCCAGCTGGACTCGGCATCGCCGCTCCTTCCCAGGATCGTGGTCGACGCGGCGGAGTCGCACTCCGATGTCGACTGATCGGAACGTACGCACGGTGTGTCATGGGCGCAACCAACCACGCTCGGCGTCGCCGCGCGTCCTGCCGCCGTAGCGCGGCCGGGCCGGGCCCGGCGACCGGAGCTGTTGCCAACCGGTCGGTCGTCGGCGACACGCCGGGCAACACGCCGAAGCCGTTACCCGGCAACCGATTTCGTCGATCCGCGGCCGCAGCCGGTGGCGTGCGGCTGACCTGCGGCGACGCGGCAAACGGGCGGTTAACAGCCGACCCGCCCCGGTTGAACGCGGCCGCCGGGCACCGTATGGTCTCCCAAGTCTCGTACGCCGAGACGACCGACCGACCGGCAAGACACTGCCACCCGTCAGCACAGTCGGCTGCTATCGCCGAACCGGCCAGCGCACCGCGAGCGGGCGCCACCAGTCCGGTCGGCGGGACGACGGTTCGACCCGGGGCGTCGGCGGTAACGGCGTACCGCAGGGCAAGCTCGGCGGGGCCAGTAGACAACGGCTCGAGCGCTCGCAGCCAGCGAGCGGTCGGCCGGTCCGAAGGTCCCGCCGGGCGGTCTGCACCCGCGGATGGCGGGCCGGGTCGCCGCTGGCTGCCACCGCACCCGCCTGCTGCGCGCCGTAAGCTGGACCGTGGCCGCCTCGCGGCCGATCGCGTCGCGGTCAATCCCGCCGTCGGGCTGCAACGGGAAGGTGCGAGACGTGTTGACCAACCCGCCGAGCACCGTCGACGTCGAGGTGCCGCGAGCGCGCGCTCCGGTGGTGGACGCCCGCGCCCGCTGGCGCCGGGCCCGGTTCCTTGCCCCGATCGCGGGCGGGCTGCTGCTCGTCCTGGCGTTCCCGCCCTACGGTGCCTGGCCGGTCGCACCGGTCGCGGTGGCG
>JBPCOR010000201.1:0-3033 GCA_051000035.1 Mycobacteriales bacterium
GCACCGCCAGGACCTCCGCGCGTCAGCGGTGCCGCTGTCGGGGACGGTGGACGAGGTGGTTCCCGAATCTGTCGACCGCTGGACCCGGTAGGTCGCCGATCCGCGGGGTACCTCGATGGTGACGTCACCGGAGTCGGCACGTGCCTTCACCCGCATCGGCGCGCTGTCGAAGGACGCGTCGACATTGCCGCTGTTGGCGCTCGCCGTAAGGTCCGCCGCCCGGACGCCGGTCGCTGTCACGTCACCGGAGTCGGTGCGCAGGCTCACCGCGCCACCCCGTTGCCCCCGCACGGTCACGTCACCGGAGTCGGCCCGCAGCGCCACCGGTCCGGTGCTGCCGGACGCGGTGACGTCGCCGGAGTCGGTGGTGAGGCTGACCCGCCCGGTGAGTCCGTCGGCCTGGATGGAGCCCGAGCGGCCCCGGGCGACGATGGACGTGTCCGGCGCCACGGCCACGTCGTAGGAGATCTCGCACCGGCCGATCAGCTGCCAGCCGTCGCAGCGTCCGGACAGCGTGAGGGTCGACCCGGCGACGGAGCTGCGGGCACGCACCGGCAGCATCGACTCCACGACGGTGCGCTCGACGGTGACGCCGGCTCCGGCGGTGCCGGCGCGCAGCCGCAGGGTGCTGGCGTCCTCGACGATGACCGAGCGGACCGAGCCGTACCGCAGTGTGGTCTGCCGGCGATGCGTGCCGGCGGTGAGTCCGACGATCTGGTACGCCGTGGTGAGGACCATCACGACGGCCAGGGCCGCGCCGATCACGATGCCGACGGTGCGTTCCGGCCAGTGCATCGGACGGTCGTCGCGCGAGACCGGCCCCGGTGGGTGCGCGTCGGTCTGGTTCAACGTGCCGCCTCCGCCATTCCGGGGCCGGATTCGAGGAACCGCAGGGCCGCGAGCACCCGGCGGTGGTCCTGCTCGGCCGGCGGCAGGTCCAGTTTGGTGAAGATGTTGCTGACGTGCTTCTCCACCGCGCCGTCGGTGACAACCAGCTTCTCCGCGATGCCGCCGTTGGAGCGGCCCTCGGCCATCAGGCGCAGTACGTCGCGCTCGCGCGGGGTCAGCCGGGCGAGCGGATCCCGGCGCCGCGAGCGCACCAGCAACTGAGCGACGACCTCGGGATCCAGTGCCGTGCCACCACCGGCAACCCGGCGCAGGGCTTCGACAAAATCTGCCACGTCGGCGACCCGGTCCTTGAGCAGGTACCCCACCCCGCGGGTCTCCCCGGCGATGAGGTCGACGGCGTAGCGCTCCTCGACGTACTGCGACAGCACCAGCACCGCGACCGCGGGCCACTGCCGGCGGATCACCAGCCCCGCCTTGATGCCCTCGTCGGTGAATGTCGGCGGCATCCGTACGTCGACGACGCACGCGTCGGGCTGCTGCCGCTCGACGGCCCGCAGCAGTGCCTCGCCGTCGCCGACCGCGTCGACCACGGTGATGCCGGCCTCCTCGAGCAGCCGGGTGATTCCCTCGCGCAGCAGGACGGCGTCCTCGGCGATCACGACGCGCATGGCAACTCCGCATAGATCGTCGTGACCCCGTCCAGCGGGCTGATGACGACGAAGGTGCCGTCGACGGCCTGGACCCTGTTGCGCAGGCCTTCCAGGCCGCTGCCCGACGATGCGTCGGCGCCGCCGGTGCCGTCGTCGATGATCTGGACGACCAGGGTCTCACCGGTACGCCGGGCCGACACCCAGGCGCGCCCCGCGGCGGAGTGCTTGGCGACGTTGGTGAGCGACTCGGCGACGACGAAGTAGGCGACCGCCTCGATCGCCTTCGGCACCCGCGGGGACACCTCGACGGTCACCTCGACCGGGACCGGGCAGGCCGAGGCGAGCGCCGACAACGCCGCGTCCAGACCCCGATCGGTCAGGATCGCCGGGTGGATGCCGCGCGCGAGGTCGCGCAGGTCGCCCAGCGCCCGCTTGGCTTCCGCGTGCGCCTGATCGAGCAGCTCCCGGGTCGCGGTCGGGTCGTCGTCGAAGCGGCCGCGCGCCCGGCCGAGGGTCATCGCGACCGATACCAGGCGCTGCTGCGCGCCGTCGTGCAGGTCGCGCTCGATCCGGCGGCGTTCGGCGTCGGCTGCGTCGACCATGCGCGAGCGGGTGTCCTGCAGTGTCTCGACCCGCAGGTGCAGTTGCTCGGTGTCGGTGGGCGTGAGCAGCAGGTGGGCGGCGGCGAGGTTCAGACCCGCTGCCCCGCGCGCGATCCACGGCGCGGCCAGCAGAAGCGCGAGCCCGGCGACGACGTGCAGGAGCACCGACGCGACGTACGGGATACCCCAGCTCAGGACACCCGGTCCGCCGGTCGTGACCCAGCCGTACGCCGGAAACAGCAAGAACGCGAGCGCTCCACCCCACGCGAACGCCGTCAGCGCCGCGCCGAACCACGCCGTCATCGGCAGCAGCACCAGGCCGTAGAGCAGTTCCAGCCAGGCCCCGCGGGTGCGCACCCGGTCCACGATGCGACGCGGCAGGCTGCGGTCGGATGGGGGCACCGACCTGACCCGCAGGTCGGCCCCGAGGTATGTCGCCGCTCGCCAGCGTTCGACGTGCGCGACGCCGTGCGCGAGGGTCAGCGCGAACCACAGGATCGGCAGCCCGGCAAGCGCCAGGATCATGAAGGGGCCGGAGACGATCGTCAGCGTCAGCAACACGACGAAGCTCGCGGTGGCGAGGACGTAGCCGGTCGCGAGATAGGCGGTGGCAAGCCACGCCGCGGACCGGAACGGCGCCGCCGCGGCGCGTCCGGCCGCCCGGGCCGGGCCCGTCCGGGCCGGCCTCGCCGCCGGCATGCCGACCATCGTCGTCTCCTCCGGACCTGGCGCGGACCCACGCGGGATCGCCGGTTGATGCCCTCACGGTAGGTGTGCCACCGGACTCGGGACCAGTGGGTCAGCGGCCGGTCGCGGCGGGGGATAACACCAGCAGGAAGGCCGGCCGGCTGCTCGGCGACCGGACGTGGCGGCCGAGCCGGCGCGGAGCGGACCGGTACGGTCCGGCGCCACCGGTCTCCGCGAGCCAAGAC
>JBPCOR010000129.1:0-3469 GCA_051000035.1 Mycobacteriales bacterium
AGAGCCTCGATACGATCCACCACCGGCTCGGCGGCAATCGCATCGCAGGACCCGCCCGGCCGAACCCGGCCCACCGGATCGGGTGTCGGGCAGCACACCCACCGGATCCGACTCCCCAGTCTTGAACATACGTTCGGGTAAGGGCCTGTCCGGATGCCCCGGCAACCCCGAAGTGCCTGCTGTGCAAAGAAAAATGGCCGGACGCGCGTCGCGAGACGCCGGCCGCGGTGCCCGGCCGGCCAGCTGACAGCCGCGGCGCCGACGCCGCGACCCGAATATCCTGGCGTCGTGCCGTTTCCTCTCGCCCAATCATGCACGGACGCCGGTCGGTCCGGACTTGTCGCGATGACGGCGGGACCGACCCGCTCGCTCGTCGTCGTCGACTTCGACGGCACGCTCGCGCCGATCGTCGACGACCCGGCGACGAGCCGACCCGCAGTGGGCGCGATCGAAGCGCTACAGGCCCTGGTACGCAACGGATTTCAGATTGCCGTGATCACCGGCCGGGGCGCCGAGACGGTGATCGAGCTTGGCAGTCTGGACGGCGTACCGGGCATCGAGGTCCTCGGTCAGTACGGCGCCGAGCGGTACCGGAGCGGCGTGCTGGAAGCGACGCAGCCCCGAGCCGGCATCGCCGCGGTGAGAGCCGCCCTGCCCGGCGTGCTCGCGGACGCCGACGGTGCGGTGTGGGTCGAGGACAAGCGCCTCTCGCTGGTCGTCCACACCCGCCGCTGCGCCGACCCGCGGGCACAGGAGGTGATGCTGACGCCGTCCCTGATCGCGCTCGCCGAAACCAACGGGCTGCAGGCGAACGCCGGCCGTCACGTCATCGAGATCCGGCCACCAGGCATCGACAAGGGCGCGGCGTTGCGGCGGCTCGTCGCCGATTACCGCCCGGCGGCGGTGCTCTACGCCGGTGATGACGTCGGCGACCTGCCCGCCTTCGCGGCGATAGCGGCGATCCGCGCCGAAGGTATCCCCGGGATCGCGGTGTGCAGCGCGTCTGCCGAGGCGGCTGCGGTGGCGGTCGCCGCGGACCTCGTGGTCGACGGGCCGGACGCCGTCGTCGACCTGCTCGGCGCTCTCGCCGCCGCGACAACAACACCTCGATCCCAAGGAGTCGACCAGTGATCAACGGATTTCACGCGTTGCTCCACAGCGACGACCCCACGGCTGACCGCGTGTTCCTGCGGGACAAGCTGAGCTGGCCGTACGTTGACGCACACGAGGGCTGGCTGATCTTCGCCCTTCCGCCGGCGGAACTCGGTGTGCACCCCGGGGCCCGTGGCGACGGCCAGCAGTTCTTCCTGATGTGTGACGACGTCGTCGCCACCATTGCCGAACTGGCCGCCGACGGGGTCGACGTCGACCCAGAGGTCATCGACGAGGGGCCGGGCCTCTTCACGTCGATCCGGCTGCCCGGCGGCGGCAAACTGGAGCTCTACGAGCCGAGGCACCCGGTCGCGACAGGGCTGCGCTGACCAGCCGCCCGGCGGGTCCATCGGGGATCGGGCGAGCCGTCACCCTCTCGTCGCATCCAGCTGGGCTTCGAACCAGTCCGCCGGCGGCAGGGCGGTCGCTGCGTCGATCAGCCGCCTGGCGCGCGAGCGTCGCTCGGCCGGTGGCATCGACAGGGCCTGGTGCAGGGCGTCCGCGGTCGCGGTGACGTCGTACGGATTCACCAGCAGTGCATCGGATCCGAGCATGTCGACCGCACCTGCCTCGCGTGACAACACGAGGGCCGCGCCGTTCTCGGAGAGGATGCATCCCTCCTGCGCGACGAGGTTCATGCCGTCACGGACGGGATTGACCAGCAGCACATCGCTGGCCCGCAGCGCCGCCAGCGAGCCGGGATAGTCGTGGCCGACCTCCAGGATCAGTGGTGTCCAGTCGTCGGTGGCGAACTCGTCGTCGATCTCGTGACCGACCCGCTCGATCGTCGCCGTGTATTCGCGGTACTCCGGCAGCGCGTGTCGCGACGGGTAGGCGTAGGCGGCATGCACGACGGCGCCGCGCCATTCCGGTCGGCCGCGGAGTAGTTCCCGGTAGGCAAGCAGCCCCCGCACGATGTTCTTCGACAGTTCGGTGCGGTCGACCCGCGCGATCACCTGCCGGTCACCGGCGATCGAGCGCAGCTCGGCGAGCTCCGCATCGACATCACGGCGAGCGGCACGTTCCCGCAGCGCGCCGGCGTCGGTTCCGAGGCCGTGTACCGCGGCCCTGACCGTGCGCCCGGCAATCGACACGGTCGACGTGCTGCGGTCGACCGCAACGTCGAGCACCCGCTCGCAGCAGTCCAGGAATGCAGTGACCCAGCGGTCGCAATGAAAGCCCAGGTGGTCCGCGCCGAGCAGTCCCTTGAGTACGTCGCCGGCGACGTCGTCGGGCAGTAGCGCGAAATAGTCGGCGGGCGCCCACGGAGTATGCGTGAAATGGCCGATCGACAGATCCGGGCGCCGGTCACGCAGCATCTGCGGGACGAGAAACAGGTGGTAGTCCTGCACCATGACTGTCGCGCCATCTGCCGCACTGTCAGCCAGGGCGTCGGCGAAGGCCGCGTTGTAACGCTGGTAGGCCACCCATTGCCGACGCCAACCGACATCGAAAACCGGCCTGGTAGGCACGTCGTAGAGCAGGTGATTGATGAACCACAGAGTCGCGTTGGCGATCCCGTTGTAGGCACGGTTGAACGTTTGCGCATCGATCGGCAGCATGCGGACCGAGAGGTCGCCGGTGTCGATGTCGGCGTCCGCGAGCATGCCGCCGGTCGCCCTGCGCGAAATCGATCGTTCCCGGTCGTCCATCGCGCTGCACACCCACAGCCCGCCGCCGTCAGCGAGTGCCGACTGCATCGCGCTGACCAGGCCGCCGCCGCCTCGCACGGCCGCCAGATCACCACTGTCCGTCGTGACGACCGAAACCGGTCCGCGATTGGACGCGGCGAGCAGAGAATGCCGTTTGTGCATGGGATTCAGGCTATCGGCCGCTCTTCTCGGCCGTCGACCGGCACCATCGTGCGGTCGAGGCGGGCTTGCGCTTACGGCGTGGCGGGTTGACCATGCCTCTCAGTCGTCATTCAGTGAGCGCAACACAATCCCTGCACGGGAGGCAGACATGCCCACCAAGGCCACCTCAAGCACCGCGCGCACGTCCACAGGCGCGAAGAGAGCCGCAACGACGCGCACGACAGCGGCGGCGAAACGGTCGACCGCGGCGAAGAAGGCTGTGACGACGCGCACGACGGCGGCGGCCAAGCGGTCGACGGCCGCCAAGAAGGGCGTCGCAACGCGTACCACGACGGCGGCGAAGCGGTCCACGGCTGCCAAGAAGGGCGTGGCCACGCGTACCACGACGGCGGCGAAGCGGTCCACGGCTGCCAAGAAGGGCGTGGCCACGCGCACCACGAAAGCGGCGAAGCGGTCGAACGCGGCGAAAAAGGCCGCGACGACGCACAAAGTGACGGCGGCGA
>JBPCOR010000236.1:0-3424 GCA_051000035.1 Mycobacteriales bacterium
TCGGCCGGCACGCTCAGGCCGCGCTGATGGGCGATCCCGAGACCCGCGATCGCCATCACGTCGTTGGCGTAGACGATCGCGGTCGGCGGCTCGGCCCGGTCCAGCAACTGCGTGGTGGCGGCAGCTCCCCCCGCGGCGGTGAAGTCCGACACGACCAGCGGCCCGGGCTGCACTCCCACCTCGTGCAGGGCATCCGCCCAAGCATCGCGGCGGCTGCGACTGTGCAGGAACTTGGCCGGCCCCGAGACGTGCGCAATTCGGGTGTGACCGAGATCGACGAGGTGCAGCACGGCCTCCCGGACGCCGACCCGGTCATCCACGCACACGGCGGGGAAGGGCGAGGGGACGTCGGGCCGATTCAAGGTGACGGCGGGCAGTCCGAGCTCGGCCAGCAACCCGATGCGCGCGTCGCCGGCCCGGAGGTCGCTGAGGAAGACCCCGTCGACCCGCCCCTCCCCGGCGAGCCTGCGGTACCCGGCCTCCTCGGCCGCCTCGTCGGACACCACCTGCAGGACGAGCGCATAGCCCGCGGGGGCGAGCATCGTCTCGACCCCGGCGATGAAGGACGGGAAGAACGGATCAGCGCCGATTAGTTCCGGCGCGCGGGCCAGCACCAGCCCGCAGGCGAAGGCACGCGAGACCGACAGTGACCTGGCCCGATGGCTCGGCTGCCAACCCAGGTCACGGGCGGCATCCATGATGCGCTCACGCGTCTGGGTCGACACGCCCGCCCGCCCGTTCAGGGCGAAGGACACCGCACCTTTGGACACACCCGCCTGCCTCGCGACGTCGGAGATAGTCGGGCGCTGAGGCACCAAGGCCCTCCGAGTCCTAAACCGGTCTAGTGATGTAACGCACAATAAACCGGTTCAGCTCGCTCCTTGTCAACCCGGCACGGTGACGCAGCCGGCCGCGGCTCCGGTTGGCCGGTTGATTCGAGGGGGGCGGGGCGGCCGAGGCGAGGGGTCGGAGGCGGGGGCCGTGCCGTGCGGGTGCCGGGCGATCCAGACTCGGCCGCTGTGCCGCGAGTGCAGATCCCCGCACGGGTCACGGCCCAATTTCGTGCGTTGCCCGCACTCTTGGCCCACGCGGGCCGACGCCGCCGGCCGCTATCGGAGGCTCTGCTCCTCCTCGGAGACCGTCTTCGCGCCGGTCATGATGGCGACCGCGTCCTCCATCGAGTGGGTCTTCGGGCTGATGACACCGGCGCTGCCGCCGAGGCGCTGCACCTGGATCCGGTCGGCGATGTCGAAGACGTTCGGCATGTTGTGGCTGATCAGGATGATGCCCAAGTCCCTGTCCCGCATCTCACGCACCAGCCGCAGGACCTCCTTCGTCTCCCGCACGCCGAGCGAAGCCGTGGGTTCGTCCAGGATGACGACCTTGCTGCCGAATGCCGCGGCGCGGGCAACGGCGACCGCCTGTCGCTGGCCGCCGGAGAGCGTCTCGACCGCCTGATCGATGTTCTGCAGGGTTTGGATGCCGAGGCTCTCGATGTGCTCGCCCGCGTCGTGCTTCATCCCCTTGGTATCGAGCATCCGCAGCACGTTCCCGAAGAAGCCGGGGCGCCGGACCTCGCGAGCCAGGTACAGGTTGCTGGCGATGTCCAGCGCCGGTGCGACGGCGAGGGTCTGATAGACGGTCTCGATGCCCGCCGCGCGTGCGTCCTGCGTCCGTTTGAAGGTGACCTTCTTGCCGTCGACCTGCACCTCTCCGTCGTCGGGGACGAGCGCGCCGGAGAGGCACTTGATGAGGGTGGACTTGCCGGCGCCGTTGTCCCCGATGATGGCCAGCACCTCCCCGGCGTGCAGCGTGAGGTCGACCTTGCGCACGCCGACGACGCGGCCGAAGTTCTTCACCAGGCCGGTCGCCTGAAGCGCCGGTGCGGTCATCGGGACTCCAATCTCGCCGAGCAGACGGGCCGACCGGGGTAACCAGCGGGCCCGGTTGAGTGAGTCATGCCTTCACGCTCCTGATCCACTGGTCGACCGACACCGCCAGGATGACGAGGACCCCGATGGCGAGGACCTGGTAATTGGGATCGACACCGGCCAGCGCGAGCCCGCTGTTGAAGACCTGGACGATCAGCGCACCGATCAGGCTGCCGACCACCACACCACGGCCACCGAACAGGCTGGTACCCCCGATAACCACCGCGGTGATGCTGAGCAGGTTGAAGTTCAGCCCCGCGTTGGGATCGGCGCCGCCGACCCGGCCGGAGACGATCCAGGCGGCGACGGCGACGGTGACGCCCGCGACGACATATGCGCTGAGCAGCACCCGGCTGGTCGAGATGCCCGACAGCCGAGCGGCCTCCACGTCGTCTCCGGTGGCATAGAGGTGGCGGCCCCACGCCGTGTTTCGCAGCGCGAAGCCGACGGCGATGTAGAGCACGAGCATCAGCAGCACGCCCCAGGTGACGCTGAAACTACCCACCGAAACGGTCTTGCCGGTCCACAACAGAAAGGCGTTCGGTGGCAGTGCGATTGTCGTGCCCTTGGCATAGATGAGCGACAGTGCGGTGAAGATCGACAGCGTCCCGAGGGTGACGATGAACGGCGGCAACTTCACCCGCGTGACCAGCCAGCCGTTGAGGGCACCGGTCGCGACCGCAACGAGGGCGCCGATCAGCAACGCGAGGACGCCTGGTACGCCGTCGTCGAAGACGAGTTTGACCATCACCAGCGACGACAGCACCATGGCTGCCCCGATCGACAGGTCGATCCCCGCGGTCAGGATGATCAGGGTCTGGCCGACGGCGAGCGCACCGACGACGGCCATCTGCTGGACCAGCAGCGACAGCGCCTGCGGGCGCAGGAAATTGTTCGCCGCGATGCCGAAGATGATGACCGAGAGCACCAGGACGATCGCCGGGCTCAGGGCCGGGTTGCGATGCAGCAGATGTTGGATGCGTGCTCCGACGGTGTGCTTGCTCTCGCGTCGGTCCTCATCCGATGCGGGAGCCTCGTCGACGGTTTGGGTCACGAACTGTCCTTTCCTTGGCCGGCACGTCTAGCTAGGACGACGGCGGGTGCGATCGCGTCGTTCAGTCGCCGGTCGGGCTGCCCCAGCAGGCCGCTGATGCCTGCTTCGGAGTCTGGATCTTCTGCGCGCCGAGCCGGCGATTGGCGACGAGCGCGGTGCCGGTGTCGAGGAAGTCCTTGCCGCCGGTTGCCGACGGCTTGGGTCCCCCTCGCGCCAGCTTGGCGATCGACGTGACGCCGAGCCTGGACATCTTGCCGGGGTACTGGGTGGCGTCGGCCGCGAACTCTCCGCTCCGCACGTTCTGCATGCCCTCGCAGCTGCCGTCGATCGACACGATGGTCACGGTCTTCTGCTTTCCCGCGGCCCGCAGCGCGGCATACGCACCGCGCCCGGACGGTTCGTTGATCGAGTAGACGACGTTGATCTTCGGGTTGGCCGA
>JBPCOR010000285.1:0-5609 GCA_051000035.1 Mycobacteriales bacterium
TCCCGCCGGACAGACGACCGACGATGCCGCCCACATGTGGTTGCTGAGGTCCGTGAGCGTCGCTTGTTGGGACGGCGGCAAAAGCGACCCGGGCGACAAACGACAAGGCCCACGGACGATACCCGCCACGCCGACCACCGTGGCTACCGGCATGCACGAGCATCGTTTGTCGCGACGGCAGCCAGAGCGACCGCGGCGACAAACGACAAGGCCCACGGACGATACCCGCCACGCCCGACCAGGCCCACCACGCCGACCATGCCCACCACGGCGGCCATGCCCACCACGGCGGCCACGCCGACCATGCCCACCACGGCGGCCACGCCGACCATGCCGATCACGCCGACCACGCGTCGGCGAGCAGCGTCCGGGTGTCGGCGAGCAATTGGGGCAGCACCCGGGTCAGGCCGACCACCGGGATGAAGTTCGTGTCCCCACCCCAGCGCGGAACGACGTGCTGGTGCAGGTGTGCCGCGATGCCGGCGCCGGCCACCGGGCCCTGGTTCATGCCGAGGTTGAAGCCGTGCGGGCCGCTCACCGCGCGCAGCACCCGCATCGCCCGCTGGGTGAACGCCGAGAACTCCGCGGTCTCCGCCTGGTCGAGGTCGGCGTAGTCCGGTACGTGCCGCAACGGCAGCACGAGCAGGTGCCCGGCGTTGTACGGGTACCGGTTGAGCACCGCGTACACCCGTCCCCCCCGGGCGACGATGAGCGACTCGTCGTCATCGTCAAGCGTCGGCGCTACGCAGAACGGGCAGACGGCCGGGTCGTCGGGGTCACCCTGCGGCTTGCCCTCGCCGGCGATGTAGGCCATCCGGTACGGCGTCCACAGCCGCTCGAAGGCATCGGTCATGACCTGCTCAGCCCGCGGCAGTCGGCGAGAGGTTGGATCGGGAGGCTGCGTAGCGCTCGATCTCCGCGACCGCGTCATCGACCGGCACACCGTTGCGCTGCGAGCCGTCGCGGAACCGGAAGCTCACCGCGCCGGCCCGCACGTCGTCGTCACCGGCAATGAGCAGGTAGGGCACCTTCTGCTTGGTCTGGGTCCGGATCTTCTTCTGCATCCGCTCTGGTGTGTCGTCGACCTCGGCGCGCAGCCCCCGCTCGCGCAGCCTCGCGACGACGCCGCGCAGGTGACCGATGTGATCATCGGCGATCGGGATGCCGACCGCCTGCACCGGGGACAGCCACACCGGGAAAGCGCCGGCATAATGCTCAGTCAGGACGCCGAAGAACCGCTCGATGGACCCGAACAGGACCCGGTGGAGCATCACCGGCTGCTGGCGGGAGCCGTCGGCCGCCTGATACTCCAGACCGAATCGCGCCGGCTGGTTGAAGTCCAGCTGGATCGTCGACATCTGCCAACTGCGGCCGATCGCGTCTCGGGCCTGCACCGAGATCTTCGGGCCGTAGAACGCCGCCCCACCGGGATCGGGGACGAGGACGAGTCCGGACGCCTCGGCCACCGCGCGCAGCTGATTCGTCGCCGGGGTCCATTCCTCATCGGAGCCGATGAATTTCGCCGAGTCGCCCCGGGTCGACAGTTCCAGGTAGAAATCGTCCAGGCCGTAGTCGCGGAGCAGGTCCAGCACGAATTCGAGCAGCGTCGCGATTTCGACATCGACGCCGTCCCGTGCGCAGTAGATGTGGGCGTCGTCCTGGGTCATGCCGCGCACCCGGGTCAGCCCATGCACGACGCCGGAGCGCTCATAGCGGTACACCGACCCGAATTCGAACAACCGCAGCGGCAGCTCGCGGTAGGACCGCCCGCGCGAGGCGTAGATCAGGTTGTGCATCGGGCAGTTCATGGCCTTGACGTAGTAGTCCGACCCCTCCAGGTCCATCGGCGGGAACATGGTGTCGGCGTAGTACGGAAGGTGCCCGGAGGTACGAAAGAGCCCCTCCTTGGCGAGGTGCGGCGTGCTGACGAATTCATATCCGGCGGACTCGTGGCGCCGCCGTGCGTAGTCCTCGAGGACGCGCCGGATGATCCCGCCCTTGGGGTGAAAGACCGGCAGGCCCGAGCCGATCTCCGGCGGGAAGCTGAAAAGGTCCAGCTCCGCGCCGATCCGGCGGTGATCGCGACGCTCGGCCTCGGCGAGCATGGCCAGGTGTGCCTTCTGCGCGACGCGGGACTCCCACGCCGTGCCGTAGATCCGCTGCAGCTGCGGGTTCTTCTCACTCCCTCGCCAGTACGCCGCGGCGCTGCGCATCAGCTTGAACGCCGGGATCGCGTTGGTGGTAGGCACATGCGGGCCCCGACACAGGTCCTTCCACGCGAGCGACCCGTCGCGGTGCAGGTTGTCATAGATCGTCAACCCACCGGCGCCGACCTCGACCGACGCCCCCTCGCCGGCGTCGGCGGCGGAACCCTTCAGCCCGATCAGCTCCAGCTTGTAGGGCTCCGCGGCGAGCTCGTCGCGGGCCGCGGCGTCGGACACGGCGCGACGCGCGAAGGCCTGACCTTCCGTCACGATCGTGCGCATCCGCGACTCGATCTTGTCCAGGTCCTCGGGCTTGAACGGCTCCGGTACGTCGAAGTCATAGTAGAAGCCGTTGTCGATCGGCGGCCCGATGCCGAGCCTGGCATGCGGGAAGAGTTCCTGCACGGCCTGCGCCAGGACGTGGGCGGTCGAGTGCCGGATCACCGCCCGGCCGTCCTCGGTGTCAGCGGCGACGGGCTGCACCTCGGCGGCGGACTCCGGCGCCCAGGCCAGGTCCCGCAGCGCACCATCGGCGTCGCGGACCACGACGGCATCTGTCACGCCGGCTGAGGCCAGCGCGTCGGCTGCCGTCGTACCGGCGGCCACCACGACGACGGCGCGGTCGGCGGACGGTACGAAGGTGGGCACGATGATGCTCCTGTCGCTGGCTGTGGTCGGCCGACGTCGACCATCGGCGTGGCGATGCTATCGAGCGGCGAGCGACGGGTCGGGCGGATAACGGCCCCGCAACGGGTTGCAGCAGGGAGCGTGGGCGATACTGGATTTGAACCAGTGACCTCTCGCGTGTGATGCGAGCGCTCTAACCGCTGAGCTAATCGCCCGCGCCGGCGGCGCGATCGCCGCCGGCACAGCGTCGAAACGATACCGTCACCCGGCGCCGGGAACCCAGCCGGGCAGCCACCCAGGCACACCCTGCCAGGCCACGTATCCCGCGAGCGCGGCGACAACGACAGCGGCGGTGCCCACGCCCAGACCGCCCTGCACCCAGCCCGGCTGGCGTTTCGTCCACTGCGTCCAGCGCCGGAATTCACCCCGCGCCCACCGCAGCAGCCGCTTCGCCCAGCTGAACTCGGTCGCGAGAATGCCGAGACCGAGGAAGATGATCAGCCAGCCGGGGCCGGGCAATGGGAGCAGCAGGACGCCGCCGGCGACGACAGCCGCGCCGACGATGCCCACGACCGCCCGGTAGGCAACGCGCGTGCCCGGGCGATCGTGCATACGATCCCGGAATTGGTGGAACCGCCCGGCAGCCCGGGCGGGCCGCAGGTCTTGGCTCAGATGCCTACCGTTCCGCTCGCCATCACCGAGGACGGAGTCTGCGGGGCCTGCCGTCCCGTTTCGCGGCTGACGGCGTAGGCGGCGTAGTCCGTCCCTGTCGATGTCGATGGTACGACGCGGACATCCACCCCGTTGTGGACGACGTCGAAGGTACCGATCGCCGTCGGGGCAGCGTTCTTGGCAATGCCCCACAGCACGTAGACCGACGACCCGGTGTTGTTCTCGGGCATCGCGGTCGTCACGACGTCGTATCCGCCGCCGGTGTGCACGACCGTCGCGACCGCGGAACCGTCGGAGTTGGTCAAGGCGACCCGGGACGTGCCCGCCGAGGCCAGGATGGTCACGGCATGCTCGGCTCGGGCGGCGGCCGCGGTCGAACGGCTACGGTCGGCCTGCACGGTGATGTTCCAGCCGACGAGCGCGGCGATCAGCACGAATGTCGCCGCCGCGGCAACGAGCACCCTGCTGCGAGCGGTGCGCCGGCGGGCCAGCTCAGATGCTGGCACCACAGTCGAGTCGGCGTCCGGGAGCCCGGCCGGCACGTCCGCGGCGCGGTGACCGGGGTGGCGGCCGTCCTCGCGGTTGGTTGCGCGGCCCGCCGACGCGAGGCGGCCGGAGCGTGTCGTCTGCACCTGCGCCGAACTGGTGTCGGTGTCACGCATGCCGGTGTCGCGCATGCCGGTGTCGCGCATCTCGGTGTCGCGGTGGGCCTGCCGCGAGCGGGCGACGGCTGCCATCAGCCGGTCGCGCCCACCCGAGGGCGGGTCGGCGTCGGGTGCGGCGTAGGCCATCTCGCCAAGCGCAGCGTGCGCGTCGTCGACAATCTGCTGGCAGTCGTCACACCGCGCGACGTGACTGGCGAACCGTAGCTCGTCACCGTCATCGAGAGCGTTCATAGCCCAACCCACCGCCAACACCTCGAGGCTCTCGTGGTCAGCGGATTCGCCGTGCCGCCCGGTCACGTTGAAGCTCCCGTCTCATCTGGTCCGGTCCCGACCTCGAGGAGGTCTCGCAACCGGCGTAGCCCGGCGAACATCCGGGTCTTCACGGTGCCGAGCGGTGTCTCGGTCATCTCGGCGACCTCCCGCTGGGTGTAGCCGCCGAAGTAGGCCAGCATCAGTGCGTCCCGCTGTGGCCGCGGCAGCTGGTCCAATGCCGCGCGCACCCGCTCCCCGCGCAACGTCGCCCACACCTGGTCCTCAACCGGCGGGGTGTCCGTCGGGGTGGCGACGAGCCGCTCGTCGTCCACATTCGTCGACGACCGGCGGCGCCGGCGGGTTTCCTCGCGACGTACCGAGTCGACGGCCTTGTGATGGGTCGCGGCGAGCAACCAACTCGCGAAGCTGCCCCGGGACGGATCGAAACGATCCGGCCGGCGCCAGACGGCGAGGAACACTTCCTGCACGACATCCTCGGCCAGCCCACTGTCGGTGAGGATGCGGCGGGCGAGCGCGAAGCAGGGGCGGGCGTACCGGTCGTACAACTCCCCCAGCGCGGCCGATTCGCCATCTCGGACTCGACGCATGATCGCATCGTCGCCGAAGACGGTCTCCCCTCGGGAAGTGTCCGTCACCAGTACCGTCCTCACTGCCGGGGTTCGTGTCCGCGCCCGTCAAGGTTCGCTCAACGGTAACGCGTCACCCGGTCAGGTAGCAGCCGCGGCACACCCGGTCGGTTACTCCGGGCAACCCCGGGTTAACTCCCGGCACTCCCGGGCAACTCCGGGCGCATGATCGAGGGTAAGTGGGCCGTAGAGGACTTGAACCTCTGGCCTCTTCCGTGTCAGGGAAGCGCTCTAGCCGGACTGAGCTAACGGCCCCAGGATGACGCTGTGGTGCTGTCGTACTCGAGGTGGAGACGGGATTCGAACCCGTGTAGACGGCTTTGCAGGCCGTTGCCTCGCCTCTCGGCCACTCCACCGTGAGGCTCGGCCGCACGAGCCCGTTCTCATCGAATCCGCACCATGACGGGCCGATGAACCCCGAGCGGACGACGGGACTCGAACCCGCGACCCTCACCTTGGCAAGGTGATGCGCTACCAACTGCGCTACGTCCGCACATCGCCGGAACTTCCCCGCCGAGCGTCGTTCGACTCTAGCCGACCCG
>JBPCOR010000309.1:0-4445 GCA_051000035.1 Mycobacteriales bacterium
TACCCTAAGGTGTGGGCGTGTGTGTGTCGACGCCATTCGCGGCCCCGCGTTCGTTGGCCAATCCGTCCTCCCCGCCCCCCCAGCCGCGACGAACGACCTGGCGCGGCTGTGCGGCCGCTTGTCACCGTTGGGCGCGGCGGCGTCGACGGCAGTCGCGGTCTCCCGGTCGGTTGTCGATACGGTCGCTCCGGCCGCCGCCGCGACAAACGACCGGGAGCGCTGCGGTTGTGCACCCCGTCGGGCGCGGGCCGCGGACGGCGGTCAGGCCGTCTTCGCCCAGGCGATCAGCTCACCGGAGACCAGCTCGGGCGCCTCCTCGGCCGGGAAATGCCCGATCCCCGCGAAGGCCCGCCACTCGTACGGCGCGGCTACGTACCGGCCCGACCCCTGCGCCGAGCGGGCCAGCATGTTGGGATCGGCGCCGCCGTGCAGCTGCAGCGTCGGTACGCCGACCGGCCGCGACATGACCTTCCGATAGCGCCAGCCGTCGGTACGCAGCTGGGACCGCACCAGCCAGCGGTGGTACTCCAGGGCACAGTGCGCCGCTGCGGGCAGCTGCATCGCCGCGCGGTAACGGTCGGCGGCGTCGGCGAAGTCCGCGGTCCGCGGCCACCGCGGACCGGACCAGTCGTTTAGGATCTGCCCGATGTATGCACCTTCGTCGCGCGTCAGCAGGCCCTCGGCGTACCGAGGTAGCTGGAAGGTCAGGGTGTGGCGGCTCGCACTCGCCTGACCACGCGGGTCGTGCAGTAATGCCTGCTGAAGCCGCAGGGGGTGGGGCATTCCGATCACCGCGAGGCGACGGACGACCCGCGGATGCGTGAGCGCCACCGTCCAGGCGAGCGTCGCGCCCCAGTCGGTGCCGACGACGATCGCGTCGCGTTCGCCGAGCACGCGCACCAGGGCGGCGACGTCGGCCGCGAGGGTGAAGGCGTCGTATCCGCGCGGCGGCTTGTCGCTGCCGGCGTAGCCACGCAGGTCCGGCGCCGCGACCCGGAAGCCCGCGTCGGCGAGGGCCGAAAGCTGGTGCCGCCAGGACCACCAGAACTGCGGGAAGCCGTGCAGCAGGAGGACCAGCGGTCCCGTCCCGGCCTCGACGACGTGCAGGCGGACGCCGTTCGCGCTGACCTCCGTGTGCGTCCAGGGCCCCGGCGCCTGGATCACCTCGCGAGCGTCAGGCGGCATCCCCCGAGCGTGTCACAGATCGGACCCGTCACACCGGTTGCCCGCGCCGGGCTCCCTACTTCGATTTTCGGGCCCTGTTCATGGCGCTGGCGGTTCCCTTGACCGATGCGATCGTCCGCTCGGGCTTGCCGACGCGCTTGATCCACCGCATCCCGATGAGCACCGCGACGCCGGCGATCAGCACGAGGAGCACGAAGACGATGAGATAGGACAGCCAGCGCCACAGCCCCAGCGCGACCAGCCCCTCGGCCAGGCCGATGAGGCCGAAGGTGAGGGCGTAGAGGACCAACGCGCCGGCCACCGCGAACAGGGCCACCGCCAGGCCCGCGCGCTTGGCCTCCCGGGTGATCTCGGCCTTCGCGAGCTCTATTTCGCCGCGCACCAACGTCGAGAGCTGGGCGGAAGCGTCTTTGACGAGCTCGCCGAACGAGGCGTCGGCGGGCACCGGAGCGGGCTTCGTCGCGCCAGCCGCCAGCGTCCTCGGCGTGCTGCCACCGCCCGCCGGCGGGTTGGGTGGCGACGCCGCGGACCGCGCCGAAGCCGGCCGGGGCACCGTCGAACCGGCCGAGCTCGGCCGGTTCGGCGGCGGAGGTTGTCCCGGGTTGGCGCCGCGGATCGGCGTCGACTGCGCCGGGGTTCCGGGCAACGGGCCAGCCGAGGCGGACCCGGACGAGGCGGACCCGGACGAGGCGGGACCGGACGACGCGGGCCCGGATGAGGCGGGACCCGACGACGCGGGACGGGACGAGGCGGCGCCAGCCGAGGGGGACCCACCCGACGCCGGCACGGATCCGGTCGGCATGTCGGCCTCCGATGCTGAACCCGACCCATCGGTCTTGCCGCCTCGACGGTGCCGCCCGGAGGGCTCGGGCCGTTCGTTGCTCACACTGTCACTCCCGCCGTCGATCGAAACACCAGCCGATCATGCTGCCCGTCCCGGCCGGACAAGGCAATGTACGGGCCCGGGCGCGGCGCGGTCGGGTCAGTCGTCGCTCGCCGATGGGAGCTTCTCGGAGATCAGGTCCATGACGGAGGAGTCCTGCAGGGTTGTGACGTCGCCGAGTTGCCGGTTGTCCGCGACATCACGTAGCAGCCGGCGCATGATCTTGCCCGAGCGGGTCTTCGGCAGCTCCGCCACCACCAGGATCTGCCGTGGCTTGGCGATCGGCCCGATCTGCTTGGCGACGTGGTTGCGTAGCTCCTGGGCGAATTCGTCACCCTCGGTGCCCTCACCCTCGCCGCGCGGGATGACGAAGGCGACGATGCCCTGCCCGGTCGTCGGGTCGACCGCGCCCACGACGGCGGCCTCGGCGACCTTCGGGTGCGACACCAGCGCCGACTCGACCTCGGTCGTGGAGATTCGGTGACCGGCGACGTTCATGACGTCGTCGACCCGGCCGAGCAGCCACAGGTCGCCGTCGTCGTCCTTCTTCGCCCCGTCACCGGCGAAGTACACGCCGGGATATTGGGACCAGTAGGTCTCCTCGTAGCGCTCGTTGTCGCCCCAGATGCCGCGCAGCATGCCCGGCCACGGGTCGGTGAGCACGAGGTAACCGCCACCGCCGTTGGGCACGGGCTTGCCCTGCTCGTCGACGACGTCGGCGCTGATACCGGGTAGTGGTCTCATCGCCGCGCCGGGCTTTCCGGCGGTCACCCCGGGCAGCGGGGAGATCATCTGCCCACCGGTCTCGGTCTGCCACCAGGTGTCCATCACCGGGCAGCGATCGCCGCCGACGTAGTGGCGGTACCAGACATAGGCCTCGGGGTTGATCGGCTCGCCGACGGAACCGATGATGCGCAGCGAGGACAGGTCGTGGGCCTCGACGTGCTCCGGACCCCATTTCATGAAGGTGCGGATGGTCGTCGGTGCGGTGTAGAGGATGGTGACCTTGTGCTCCGCCACGATCCGCCACCACCGATCGCGGCCGCCGGCGTCGGGGGTGCCTTCGTACAGCACCGACGTGGCGCCGTTGGCGAGCGGCCCGTAGACGATGTAGCTGTGCCCGGTGACCCAGCCGACGTCGGCGGCGGTCCAGAAGACGTCGGTGTCCGGCTTGAGGTCGAAGACGGCCCAGTGGGTGTAGGCGACGTGCGTGAGATAGCCGCCGGTCGTGTGCAGGATCCCCTTCGGATGCGCCGTCGTCCCCGATGTGTACATGACATACAGCGGCTGCTCGGAGTCGAACATCTGCGCCGTGTGCTCGGCGCCCTGCCGGTCGACGACGTCGTGCCACCAGACGTCCCGGCCCTCGGTCCACTCCACGTCGCCCGCGGTGCGCTTGACCACCAGCACGGTGCGCACGTCCGGGCAGCCGGCCACCGCCTCGTCCACCGCGGGCTTCAGGGCCAGCGCCTTGCCGCGCCTGAACTGCCCGTCGGCGGTGATGACAACGCGGGCGTCGCAGTCCAGGATGCGGCTCTTCAACGCATCGGCGGAGAACCCGCCGAACACGACGGTGTGCGGCGCGCCCAATCGCGCGCACGCGAGCATCGCGATGACCGTCTCGGGGATCATCGGCATGTAGATGGCGATCCGGTCACCGGCCTTGACCCCCAGCTCGGTGAGGGCGTTGGCGCACCTGCACACCTCGTCCTGAAGCTGGGTGTAGGTGATGTCGCGGGCGTCGCCCTCGGGCTCGCCGACCCAGTGATATGCGACCCTGTCGCCCTTGCCGGCGGCGACGTGCCGGTCGACGCAGTTGACGGCGGCGTTCAGGGTGCCCCCGACGAACCACTTCGCATACGGCGTGTCCCACTGCAGTACATCCGTCCACGGCGTGTCCCAGTCCAGCCGGTGCGCCTGCTCGGCCCAGAACGCCAACCGATCCCGGTCGGCCGCGTCATATGCCGCCGCGGTCACATTTGCGTTGGCGGCGAGCTCCTCGGGCGGCTCGAATCGGCGGTTCTCCTGCAGCAGGTTGGACAGGGTTACCTCGGGCTCGGCTGTGTCCGTCACGCTCGCTCCGCTCTGGATCGGTGGGTGCTCCGGTCTACTATGCCCCGCGCCGGGCGGGCTTCCCGCCCCGCGAGGCCAATCCCCGCGGTGGCTACGCCCTGCCGGCCCGGGCGGCCCGGCCACCCATCGGCGCACCCACCGGCACGACCGGACGGCCCATCATCCCGTTCATGACGCCCGCCGATGACGCGTACCATGCGGCCAGGGCGGTGATGACACCGAGATAGCCGCCGACCTTGACGATCGAGGTGTTGTTCGCGAAGTTGCCGATGAACAGGACGATCTCGGTGGCCTCCAGCGGGAG
>JBPCOR010000366.1:0-5734 GCA_051000035.1 Mycobacteriales bacterium
GCTCGGCCGCGTGGGTCGCCGAGGCGAACGGTGTCGCGACGGTCTCGGAACTGCGGACCCGCGACATCACCCGCGGCGGCCCCGCTGCTCCAATCGCGTCGACCCTCGACGCCCTGCTCCTACTGTCCGGCGCGGTGGATCGCGGCTCACTGAATCTCGGCGGGATCGCCAATATCACGGTACGCGAGGCCGATGGCCGCGTGATCGCCTACGACATCGGCCCGGCGAGCGCGCTGATGGACAGCGCCGTCAGCGACGCCACCGCAGGTGCGCAACGGATGGACCGTGATGGCACTCGAGCGGCGCGCGGCACGGTGAACCCGGTGTTGCTGGACCGGCTGCTGGCCGAGCCGTACTACCGACTCCCGCCACCCAAATCCACCGGTAAGGAGCTGTTTCACGCCGACTACGTGCGCGGTATGGTCGCTGATCTGACCATCGGGACCGACGATCTGGTGGCGACGCTGACCGAATTGACCGCGCGGCTGGTGGCCGACACCTGCCGGGCGCACGGCGTCGACGAGCTGGTCGTCGCCGGCGGCGGAGTTCGCAACCCGACCCTGATGCGGCGCATCGCAGCATGCGTCGCCCCCGTCTCGGTGCGCCCCATCGACGACTTCGGTATGCCCGCGCAGGCAAAGGAGGCGTATCTTCTCGCGCTGCTCGGATACCTTTCTGTGCACGGCCTGCCCGGCACCCTCGCCTCGGCGACCGGTGCCCGCTCCGGGTCTGTTCTGGGCTCACTGACCCCGGGCGTGCAGCCGCTGAGGCTGCCGGAACCGGAAAAGGATCTGCCTCGCCGGATGCGCATCGAGTGACCGATCTGCACGCAGCAGCGCTGAATCACAGATCGCGGAGCTGGCGCATCTCGAGTCGGGACGCGAGCCGGCCGATGCCGACGAGCACGAGTGCACTGGTGAGGAGTACCGCACCGGTGAGGCCGGCGAGGTACGTGCCGGGCACGGTAGGCGTTGACGGCGGCGGGTCGAAGATTCCGGTGAGCACCTTGACGAGGAGATAGGAGATCGCCGCGCCGATCGTCGCGCCGCCGAGCAGGCCGACGGTCAGCAGGGCCCGAGCTTCCGCGGCGAGGAACCGGCGACGTTGTCGGTGGCTCGCGCCGAGCGCGCCGAGCAGCACGAGGGCGCGGCGGCGCTCGGTGATCCCCAGCGCCAGGGCAAGCCCGGAGCAGGCCAGTGCCAACACCAGGCCGAAGCCGAGTTCGAGGCGGGCCAGCCCGGTGAGGTCGGTCGCGGCGAGGCCCGAGGCGGACGTGACCGTGCGCCGGGCGCTTTGGATGTCGGCGATCTGCGCGGCGCCGCCGAGTCGTTGGCGTAGCGCGGCCGCGGTGCCGGTGGGGTCGCTCGATCGGATCAGGAAGCTGCCGACCGCGGCCGAGTGGGTCGTCTTCGTCAGGTATGCGGCGTTGGCGATGATGAAGCTGTCTTTCGGGGCGGTCGGAAACTCGGTGACCAGTCCGACCACGTGAAACGGCACCGGCCGGTAACGGCGATCGGCTCCGGTCTGCAGCCGCAGCCGGATCAGGTCGCCGGTGCGTAGCTGGTAGTCCTTGATCGTCTCGGCGGACAGCAGCACGCCGTCTGGTGTCGTCCCCAGGCTGTGCAGTGCCGCGCGGATGGTGCTGCCGGGAACGTAGGAGTCCCGCAGCGGTGCCACCCGACCGATCTGGTTTGGTCGGATGCCGTAGAGGTCCTGAAGATCCGGCCCGACGTAGCCGAGCCGGTGTTGCAGCGGTTCGACGGCTTGTACGCCGGGTGCGCTACGCAGCGCTGCGGCGCCGCCGGGGCCGACGTTCGCACCGGGCGGTTCGGTGACGGCGACGTCGGCGCCGACGGTGAGGGCGACGTCGAGACGGGACTGGGCGTTGTAGGTGGCCGTGAAGATCGCGGTGGATGCCGCCAGGCCGAGTGCGGCTGCGAGCCCGGTCGCACCGCGGGAGATGACGTGTCGCCGGCGCCGTACGCCGGCCGCCTCGAGTTCGGGTGCCCGTCCAGGTGTCTGCCGGGCGAACCGTCCGGTACGCCGGGCCATGGCGGCGCCGCCGAGCCGCCAGATGAGCAGGGCGAGGCCGGGCCAGGCCAGTGCCGGGCCGAGCAGCGCGGCGTAGTTCACCGAGCTCACCGGGACTCCCTCGGGGACCACCACGACCTGGTAGCCGCTGCGGGCGGCGAGGTAGGTGGCGACGGCGGCTGCCGCGAGCAGGATGTAGTCCAGCCCGAGGCGCAGCGGCAGCGGCTTCCCGCTGGGGAGCGCCCGCACGGCCACCGCCACCTGCTCGACCCCGCCGGCGCGGATGGTTCGGGCGGCCGGTGCCAGCTGCGTCGCACCGGCGAGCAGCAGACCGGCCGCGGCCGCCGCGACCGTCCAGGAGACGGACAGGGTCGCCCCGGCGGGCAACGCAAGCGCGATGGCGAGCCGGGCCAGCGGGATCCCGACGGCGATGCCGGCCACGGCCGTGAGCAACGCCTCAGCGGTGAGCAGCCGCAGCAGGGTCACCGGGGTTGCGCCGCGAAGTTGCAGTAGCGCGACCTCCCGGCGGCGCCGGTCGGCCCGCAGCGCGACGACGAGGCTGGCCACGACCACCGCGAGGGCGAGGCCCGGCAGCCCGAGCAGCCAGAAGAGCAGCTGGGCGTAGATCGCATCCTCGCGGGCGCTGCTCAGCGCCGCGCCCAGGTTGTTGCCGACCAGCGCGCCGCCGGCGACCGCCACCTCGAAGTGCGCCGCCCGCTGCGTGATCGCCGTCGCAGCGGCGGCCGGATCGGTCGGCAGCAGGGTGTGGCCGAACCGCACGTGCACCTGATGGGTCACGGTGGTGCCCGCGGTGATCTTGGCGAACAGGGCGTGCGGCAGGATGACGACGTTGTCGGGCGGTGCGCTCGCCCCTGCTCCCGGCGCCGTCCCGACCACCTGGAAGAACGAGTCCGCCTGCGGCAGGTCGACCACCCCGTCGACGCGGACCTTGACCCGCCGGCCGGGTTGGCCGCCGATCGTGACCGTGCTGCCGGGTCCGGCGGCGAGATTGGCCGCGGTCTGCTGTTGGAGCAGGACGCCGGATCGTGCGCCGAGCAGATACCTGATCTCACCCGGCGCGTGGGCGGCGTAGCCGGGCGCCAGGCTCACCAGCACCGCCCGGCCCGTCGTCCGGACACCGCCCGAGCCCGCCGCGGCCAGGCTGGGCATCGAGGCGAGGCCGACCGGCAACAGCGTCGAGACGTCGGGGACCTTGCGCAGGGCAGCAGCTACCGCTGCGGGATCTCCCTGCGGGGTGACCTGTACCTGCCAGTCGACGGGTATGCGCGCGATGGCGCGCTCGGTGAGGCTGGCCCGGCTGGTCGTGACGAAGGCGCCCAGCGAGGCGATGAATGCGACCGCCAGGGCGATGCTCGCCGCGGCGCCGGCGAGCTCACCGGCACGCCGGCGCAGCAGCCCGGCCAACCACCGCGGGGTCATCGTGAGTGCGCCGATCGGCCGGCGGAGTAGGTCAATCGCTGGTCGGTGAGCTCCGCCCGGTCGGTGAGGAGCGCCGCCAGGTCATCATCGTGCGTCGCGACGACCAGCCCACCACCCCTGGACCGGACGTGGTCGCGCAGGACCGTGAGCACGCGCGCGGAGGTGGCGCGGTCCAGGGCACCGGTCGGTTCGTCGGCGAGCACCAGCGTCGGCTCCCCGGCCAGGACCCGGGCCAATGCCACCCGCTGCTGTTGCCCACCGGATAGCTCGGGAGGCAACGCGTCCGCGGTCTGCGCCAGGTCGACGGCCGCCAACGCCGCATCGGCGGCCGCCAGCGCCGCGGGCCGGTCGGTGCCGCGCAGCCGTAGCGGCAGCGTGACGTTTTCCCGCGCGGTGAGCTCGGGCAGCAGCGACGGAGCCTGGAAGACCAGACCGATCTGGGCCGCCCGACGTGCCGGGTCCTGGGCGAGCCCGGGCCAGGACACGGTGCCGCCGTCCGGCCGCAGCAGCCCGGCCAGGGCGAGCAGCACGGTTGTCTTACCGGAGCCGGAACGTCCGGTCAGCGCAAGCTCGGTGCCAGGTAGAACGGACAGGTCCAGGTCGTCGACGACCACGGTGGCGCCGAACCGGACCGACAGCTGCTGTGCCTGCACGAGCGGGGCTGTCATCGCAGCCGCCCGTCGACCAGCTCAAGCACGCGGTCCGCCGCCCGCGCAACGGCCGCAGAGTGCGTCACCAGCAGCGCCGCGCCATCGGCCGGGCGCACGTAGGCCAGCAGGTCCAGCAGGGCGGTCTCCTCGGCGGTGCTGACCTCGGCCGTCGGCTCGTCGGCGAGCAGCAAGGTCGGGCCCCCGGTCAACGCGACCGCGAGATTGGCACGTGCGGTCTCGCCGCCGGACAGCGTCGACGGGCGCGCCGATGCTCGGCTCTCGATGCCCAGCCCGGCCAGAAGCTCGCCAGGGGTCAGAGTGGCCTCGCCGATAGGGGAGGCTCGGCGGCGGCCGGCGCGCCGCAGCGACGACGCCAGCTCGACGTTGGCCAGCACGCTCAAGTGCTCGAGCAGGCCGCTGCTCTGGGTGAGTACGCCGATGCCGGCTCCCCGCATCCGGGCCTGCACAGCGGGAGTGCGATGACTCAGCCGCTGCCCGTGCACCCACACGCTGCCGCCGTCGGGATCGTCCAGGCCGGCGAGCAGGTTGAGAAGCGTCGACTTGCCCGAACCGGAGGGTCCGACGATCGCGACCATGTCACCGCGCTCGAGCACCAGCGACACGTCCTTCAGCGCCGCCACCTCGCCGTCGCCCCGGCGGTAGAAGCGGTGCAGACCCTGGGCCTGCAACACCGGGGCGTCGCCGCCGGCCGGCGCCGCGTGCCACCCGGCGCCCGCAGTCGTCATCGGAGCCGGACGCTCTGTCGTCACTGGCCGCTCTGTCGTCACTGGAGCCGGACGCTCTGTCGTCACTGGAGGCTCTGTCGTCACTGGAGCCGGACGCTCTGTGAGATCTTCGTGTACGGATCGACGTTGTCCGCTCCGACGGCGCCGTACAGCTCCGGGCTGATGCCGTGTCCGGGTCCGACGATCTCGTAACGCTGTACCTCGTCGCGGTACACCCGCCCGGTGACTGGGTCGGGCGCAGAGTTACGGCGATAGACGATCAGCACGCCGGCCCCACCCGGCAGGGTGACTGCTTTCGTGCTGCGCAGCTCGAACGCCGGCTGCTGCTGCCGCAATCTGGGCAGGTCCGTCGCCCGCGCTGACGTGGGCGTGGGCGCGCTCGTACCGGCGAGCGGGGCGGCCGCGATGCCATTCAGCTTGTCGGTGAACCGCACCGACGCCCCCTGGGGTGTCGACACCCACCCCTCCGGATGCACGAAGCGGTAGTGCCCGGCCGGGTTGGTGTAGGACACGTAAGCGACGTTGTCCGGAATGTCGCCGGGAGGGTTGCTCTCCACCGGCGCGGCCGTCACCGACGGGTGCGCGCTGCCAGCCCGCCGGCCAGGCGGTGTCGCCGACGTGGACGCCGGATCTGCCGACGTAGACGACGGTTGGGCCGCTGTCGACCCGGGCGCCGTCGATGTCGGCGCCGCATTGTGGGCCTTCGAGCCGCCGCAACCAGACACCATGACGGCTACCACCGCTGCGCCCGCCGCCATGGCGCAGCGCCGGCTCGTCGTACGGTCGGTCAGATCGGACATGCCCGCTCCCCTCGTCGTGGTCACCGGCCGAGCGTGCCAAGCCGGGCATGTGAGGAACGTGTGTGCC
>JBPCOR010000070.1:0-12742 GCA_051000035.1 Mycobacteriales bacterium
GCCCGGCACGGCGGTCCGGGCGGTCCCGGTGGTGGCGCCGCGGCCGCCGTGTCGCGGGGCCCCATCGGCTGGGACACCTACCGTCGCCTGGACCGGCTGCCGGACCTGACAGCCGGCGTAGCGACCAAGCAGTTCTCCGGCTTCGACCGCAGTGGTGGCAACGGCGACTTCTCCCATTGCCTGACCCAGGCCGCGGACGGCTGCGTGATCGCGCAGGCGAGCGGCGCAGGTGAGGTCGACTCGATCTGGTTCACCCGCGACGGCGGTGACGTCACCACGACCGGCAACATCACCGTCACCCTCGACGGCACCACGGTGCTGCACGGCAAGCTGCAGGACATCGTCAAAGGCAGCCTCGGCTCGCCGTTCGTCTACCCGCTCGTGGCCAACGCCGATGAGAGCTCGGGCGGTGATTACATCCTGGTGCCGATGCCGTATCACTCCTCGATGCGCATCACCACTGACGTCGACCCGATCTACTACCACGTCACCTACCGCACCTTCGCCTCCGGCGACGGTGTCTCGACATTCGACCCGTCCGACCCGGCGGCGGACGTCGTCGCGAAGCTGCGGGCGGCGGGCACCGCCGACCCCAAGCCGGTCGCGCCCCGCACGACGACCACGACGCGGCCGGTCCGCCTCGCGCCGGGTGCGTCCGCGACGCTCGCGACCGAGCACACCGCCGGTGCGCTCAGCGCCGTCTCCGTGCACCTGCCACAGCTGGCGGTGGCGACCGGGCGCCAGGTCACCGACGACGGCCGGGCCTACGGCACCAACGGTTACGACCAGTTCACGGTCGCGATCGACCCGGCCAACACCGGCGTACGGCTCACCCGCCGGCTCGATCCGGAGATCGGCAACCAGAGGTCACAGGTCCTCGTCGACGGTGTGCATGTCGCGGACTGGGCGGGACTGCCGGCTCGCCCGGCCGGGCAGTGGGCGGACGAGTCGGTCGACCTGCCGGCGTCGGCGACGGCGGGCAAGTCGCAGATCACCATCAAGGACGCCTTCACGTCCTCAGACCTCGACATCAACGCGTTCACCTACTGGGTCGACTCGGCGGTGAACGGCACCTACACCCGCACCGACACCGTGGACGTCGGGCCGGATCACATCGCCGCGGAGCAGGCACACCAGTACACGATCGTGAGCCAGACCTTTCAGGGCACGCGGACCTTCCGCTACCCCCCGACCGCGGCGGAGCAGCAGGCGGCCGGGGCATCGACCGCGATCCTCGCCGGCACCCGGCTGCGCATCGCCTTCGACGGCAAGACGCAGGTCGACGCGCCGATCGGGCAGTTCTTCGGCAGCGGCCTGGGCGGCTATCAGGTCGACGCACTGATGTCGTCGGTGGACGAGACCGCCAAGACCCTGACGGCCTGGTGGCCGATGCCGTACGCCTCCCGCGCGACCGTGACGCTCACCAACGGCTCGGATGTCGCCATCACCGGTGCAGGATCGAGCGTGACGGCCTCCCGCGACCGGCACTGGGCGCGGGCTCTGGCCACCGGCCAGGCCGCCTATTTCCATGCCACGACCAATGCCGGGACGACCCGGTCCGGCCAGGACTACCCGTTCCTGCGGGCGACCGGACGCGGCAAGTTCGTCGGTGTCTCGCACACCATGCGCGGCCCGTCGAGTCGCGGCTACCTCGAGGGCGACGAGCGGGTGTACGTCGACGGCTCGTCCACGCCGCAGATCCACGGCACCGGCACCGAGGACTTCTACGAGGGCGGCTGGTATTTCAACCGCGACACGTTCAGCGACCCGATGAACGGCGAGTCCGGCCACGAGCCCGGCACCGGCGGTTGCCGGGCCGATGAGGATTGCACCAGCACGTACCGCGAGATGCTCGCCGACGCCGTGCCGTTCGGCAGCTCCATCGACTTCGGCATCGAGCACGGCGGTGTCGACGATGTGACGGCCGACTACGCCTCCACCGCGTTCTGGTACGGCATGGCGGGGAACGGCCAGCGATTCACCGACGCCGTCGACGTCGGCGCGCCCGCGAGCGAGCGCGCGCACCACCTCACCGGCGGTGGCGACGTATCCACCCTGACCGACACCTATGAGGGCAACAACGCCGCGCCGCAGCCGGTCACCGACGACCTGCGATCCGGCGCCGTGGCGTCGAGCTTCCAGCTCGCCGTCGACCCGAAGAACGGCGGCGTGATCCTGCACCGCCAGTCCGATCAGCGCAACGCCTACCAGAGCGCCGATGTGACCATCAACGGCAAGGCGGCGGGCACCTGGTTGCAGCCCCTCGGCAACGGCTACCACCGGTGGCTGGACGATTCGTTCGCACTTCCCGCGTCCCTGACCGCCGGGCAGCGCAGTATCGACGTGCGCATCACGCCGACCGCCGGCGCGCCGGCCTGGACTGCGGCACGCTACGCCGCTGTCAGTGTGGTGGCGCCGTTCCGCGACCACACCCGGCCGGGCGCCGTCGCGGGACTGACGGCCACCTCGGGCGCCAGCAACGAGATCGACCTGTCCTGGCGACCGGCGATCGACGACGTCTACCAGCCGTCGTACCGCGTCTATGCCAGCACCAGCAGGGGTTTCCGGGCCGGACCGTCCACAGTGGTCGGTTCGACGAGCACCTCGAGCTTCGCCGACACCGGCCTTGGGCTGCGCCAGACCTGGTACTTCCGCGTGCAGGCGGTCGACGCCGCCGGCAATGCGGGACCGCTCTCGCCACAGGTGTCGGCGCGGACGGGTACGACGATGCGCGTCGAGGCCGAAACGCTGCTGCCGCCGGTGGATGCGACCGCCCCGGTCGTCGCGCAGGGTGACTGCTGCGGCATCTCCTGGTCCGGTGGCCAGCAATTGTGGTTCCAGCCGACGACTACCGGGCAGCACGTGACGCTGGCGCTGCAAATACCGCAGGGCGGGACGTATGACCTCGCCGCCGTGCAGACCCAGGCGCCGGACTACGGCGTCAACATCCTCGCGCTCGACGGTGCGGCTGTCGGCACGGCGCAGGATGCGTACCACCCGGGTGGGGTCGTCGTGACCGCTCCGATCGACTACGGCACACACCAGCTCACAGCGGGCCGGCACCTACTCACGCTGACCGTGACGGGCAAGAACGCCGCCGCGGCGGGCTATCTCGCCGGGCTGGACTACCTGCAGCTGACGCTGTCCGGATGAGCATCGAGTGACCGCACCGGATATGGGGTCCACCGGCGGGGACGCTCGCGCCGGTGCGGTCGTGCTCGCGATGCGCGACATCGGCAAGAGCTTCCCGGGGGTGCGGGCACTCGACGGCGTGTCGGTGCAGGTGCACGAGGCCGAGGTGCACGCCCTGCTCGGCGAGAACGGGGCCGGCAAGTCGACGCTGATGAACGTGCTCGCTGGCGGCTTCACCGCCTACGACGGCAGCATCGAGGTCCGGGGGCGGCCGGCGGCGATCTACCAGCCCGCCGACGCGCACGCGCTCGGCATCGAGATGATCCACCAGGAGCTCAATCTCGTGCCGGATCTGTCGATCGCCGACAACATCTTCCTCGGCCGCGAGCTGCGCACCGCCCGTGGCACGCTGGACCGGCCGACCATGCATCGCCGCTCGCGTGAGCTGCTTGCCCGGCTGGGCCTCGCACTGGACCCGAAACGCCTTATCCGCCGGTGCAAACTCGCCGAGCAGCAGTTGATCGAGGTTGCCAAGGCGCTCTCCCTCGGCGTCCGCATCCTGGTGATGGACGAGCCGACGTCCGCGCTCGCCGACGCCGAGGTCGAGCGGCTCTTCGACGTCATCCGTGGTCTGGTCGCAGACGGCGTTGCGGTCATCTACATCTCCCACCGGCTGGAGGAACTGGCCCGGATCGCCACCACGGTGTCGGTGCTGCGCGACGGCCGGCTCGTCGACACCCGGCAGATGACCCGGTCCAGCCGCACCGAACTGATCGCGCTGATGGTGGGACGCCCGATGGGTGACCTCTTCCCGCGGCCAGAGGACCCGCCGTCGCAGCAGATTCGGCTGTCGGTTCGCGGGCTGCACGCGGACGGCGATGCGCGGGCGGGGCGAACCGCGCTGCGGGCAGTCGACCTCGAGGTGTGTGAGGGTGAGATCGTCGGGCTCGCCGGGCTGATGGGGGCCGGGCGCAGCGAGCTGCTCCAGGCGATATACGGCGTCGTGCCCGGCGGGGTCACGGCCGGGCAGATCGCGATCGCCGGACGGCGCTATGCCCCGCGATCCCCGGCGTACGCGATCGACCGGGGGATCGCGATGGTCGCCGAGGACCGCAAGGCGCAGAGCCTGGTGCTCGGCAACACGGTGCGCTTCAACGCGAGCCTCGCGTCCCTGGATCGATTCACCCACTGGACCGGTGTCAGCACGAAAGAGGAGCGCGCGGCCGTCGGCGAGGTCATCACGGATCTGCGGGTCAAGACCCCCAGTCTCGCCACCGACGTCAACAACCTGTCCGGCGGCAACCAGCAGAAGGTCGTGCTCGGGCGCTGTCTGCTCACGCGGCCCCAGGTCCTGCTGATGGACGAGCCCACCCGGGGCATCGACGTCGGCGCCAAGGCGGAGATCTACCAGCTGATGAGCGACCTGGCCGGTCGGGGCACCGGCATCGTGATGGCGTCCTCGGAACTGCCTGAGCTGCTGGCGATGTGCGACCGCATCGTGGTGCTCTGCGAGGGTCGCGTCACCGGGAATTTCGACCGGACCGAGGCCACCCAGGAGCGAATCCTGGATGCCGCGATGGCGCGTCAGGTGGTCCTCGACGAGGTGGCCGCGCCGTGACCAGCGCCCAGGTCGTGACGCCCCGCACCGGCTCGGCCCGGGAGCGGTGGGGCCGGGTGCTGTCCGTACTCGGCTCGCTGCAGGGTTACGTCGGCCTGGTGCTGGTGATCGCCTTCGGCATCATCAGCAAGGGGCACATCTTCTTCAATTCCATCAACCTGACCAACGCGGTCGGCGCCTTCGCCTCGCGGGGCATCCTCGCGGTCGGAGAGACGCTGGTCATTCTCACCGCCGGCATCGACCTGTCGGTGGGGTCGATGCTGGGCCTGGCCTCGATGGTGTCGGCGCTGCTGCTGGTCTACGAAGGCCTGCCGCCGCTGCTGATCCTGCCGGTCTGCATGGGCGTGGGCGCGGTCATGGGGCTCCTCAACGGCGTCGGCACCACGCTGCTGCGGATCCAGTCCTTCGTGATGACTCTCGCCATGCTGTCGGTCTTCCGCGGGGTGGACCGGCAGCTGTCGGACAACGTGAGCGTCGGCACCCAGGTCGTGACCGCGAGCGGCAAGCTGACCAAGCATTCCGAGCAGTTCCAGCTCTTCGGCACGCCGGGCCACAACCTGACCTCTGGGCTGTACTACCCGGTCATCGCATTGGTCGCCGTTGTCATCGTCTTTCAGTGGATCCTGTCGCGCACCAGATTCGGGCGGCACCTGTACGCCGTCGGCGGGAACGAGATCGCGGCGCGCCTGTCCGGCGTCAACGTCACCCGGGTGCGGATCGCGGTCTTCGTGCTGGCCGGGCTGCTCGCGGGATTCGCCGGGCCGATCGACGCGGCGTACAGCGCCTCGGCCGATCCCCTTGCCGGGCAGTCCTTCGAGCTGGACGCGATCGCCGCGGCGGTTATCGGCGGGGCGAGCCTCGCCGGCGGGCGCGGCAGCATCGTCGGCACCCTGGTCGGCTCGCTCATCCTCACGCTGCTCGACAACGTGCTCGGCCTGAATTCCGTCAGCGACAACCTGCAGCTGATCATCAAGGGGCTCATCGTCGTCGTGGCGGTCGTCATCCAGCGCCCCGACCTGATTTCCAGCACGGTCGCCTTCTGGCGACGAATGCTCCGGCGAGCCCGCTCGCGCACGGCCAGTCCCGCTCCGCCGGACCCGACTCCGTCGGGCACCGGCGATCCAGACCCGACTTCGTCGGGCACCAAGGAGGAATCATGATTCACCGCAAACACCGGGTTCGCGCCGTTGTGGCGCTGGCGCTCGTCGCCGGCGTATCGGCCGCGTGCAGCTCGTCGTCGTCCGGCGGAGGCACGGGTGGCGCCGGCAACAGCAGCTCCGCTGCCGGCGGTGGCGGATCCAGCAGCGCCGCCAGTGGCAGTGGCGGCAGCGGCGGCACCACGGGGGGCAAGCAGTTCGTCGTCGGGTATTCGCAGTCCAACAACGCCGAGCCCTACCGTGCCCAGCTGAACCTGCAGCTGCAGTACTTCATCAAGAAGTATCCCGACCTGAAGCTGCTGCCGATCGCCGATGCGAAGCAGCAGAGCTCCACCCAGGTCTCGCAGGTGCAGCAGTTCATCCAGCAGCACGTCAACGTGCTCATCGTGTCGCCGAACGAGCCCGATCCGTTGACCCCGCCGATCGAGCAGGCGTGCAAGGCGAAGATCCCGGTGATCATCCTGGACCGATCGGTGAACACCAACTGCTACAGCTCTTTCATCGGCGGCGACAATCTGCTCGCCGGGAAGAATGCCGGTGAACTCGCCGCGAAGCTGCTCCCGAATGGTGGCAATGTCGTGGAGCTGCAGGGGATCCTCTCCGACCAGCCACAGATCGACCGGGACAAGGGATTCCGGGAGGGCATCGCGTCCAACCCGAAGATCAAGATCATCGAGCACCGCGAAGCCAAGTGGCTGAAGGAAGACGGCACCCAGGCGATGAGCCAGTGGTTGCAAAAGGACAAGATCGACCTCGTCTACGCGCAGAACGATCCGATGGCGCTCGGCGCGGAGCTGGCCGCCGCCGCCGTGCACAAGGAGAAGCAGATCAAGTTCATCGGCACCGACGGGCTGGCCATTCCGGACGGCGGAATCCGCGCCGTCCAGCAGGGTGTCCTGTCCGGCACGTTCATCTACCCGACCTGCGCCCCGCAGGCGGCCGCGGAGGCCCTGGCGAACGGCAAGCCGGTTACGAAGAAGCAGACGCTGGGCATCACCGCGGTGACGCCGCAGAACGCCGCGGCGCTGTACAAGCAGTACGATTTCAGCAATAAGCACTGATCCCCGCGCGGGCGCGAATGGGCGCCGGGATCGCAGCGAGCCACCGGTTGTTGGACGTATTCCGGGGCAGCTGCGATCTCGGCGCCGAGCTCAGGCAGCGGTCGTGCGCCGGCAGCTCGCCGGTGCCGGCGTCAGGCGTCGCCGCGGATGCTGGAGAGGTACGAGCCGCGGCCCTCGGCGTACTTGCCGCCGGTGCGGTACTCACTCGCGACGAGGTCGAGCAACTCCTCGACCGATGTCTCGTCGGTCCGCTTGTCCAGGGTGATCTCGCCGTGCTGCAGCAGGTCCACCCGGTCGCACACATCGAAGACCTGGGTGTAGTTGTGCACGATCATCACGATCGAGATGTCACCGCGGTCGCGCAGCATCCTCACCAGGTCCAGGATGATCCCTCCCTCCTTTGCGCCCATCGCGGCGAGCGGTTCGTCCAGCAGCAGGATCTTGGCGTCGGAGTAGACCGAGCGCGCCACCGCGATGGCCTGGCGCTGACCGCCGGAGAGATTCGCCACCTCGGCGTTGACCGACGGGATGCTGATGCCGATGTCGTCGAGATAGCGCCGAGCCTGTGCCCGCATCCGCCGTTTGTCCAGGAACCCGCCCCTGGTCGGCTCCTTGTTCAGATGCAGGTTCATGTAGACTGGCAGGGTATTGATCAGGGCGAGGTCCTGAAACACCGTCTCGATGCCGAGTGTCCGCGCGTGCTGGACGGATCGAAGCGTCGTCGGTTGACCGTCGATGAACAGCCGCCCCGAGTCGGGCTGCTGAAAGCCGGTGAGGATCTTGACCAGGGTGGACTTCCCGGCGCCGTTGTCGCCGATGAGGCCGAGCACCTCGCCGCGACCTACTTCAAGATGGATGTCCCGCAGCGCCGTGACGGTGCCGAATCGCTTGCCGATCCCGGCCGCCCGGATTGCCGGGGGTATGCCGACCTCGGAGTCGGACTGCGCGGGGCTGGTCGACGTCATTCCGCTCTCGCCCCTCGTCGGAACCGGGTCAGCTGGGTGTTCAGCACCATCGCCGCGATGATGGCGAGTCCCTCGACCATGATGAAGGTCTCAGCCGAGAGGCTGATGATGTTGAAGCCGTCCTGCAAGATGCCGAGCAGCAGGGCACCGAAGAATGCTCCGATCACAGTGCCGGAGCCGCCGAGCAGCGCCGTACCGCCGATCACCGAGGCCGCGACCGCGGTGAACATCAGGTCATTGCCGCCGGCGTTCGGGTCGAAGCTGTGCGGCGTGTGGATCCCGTCCAGCACACCGGCGAAACCGGCGAAGAGCGCCGTGATCACGAAGGCCCGGATCTTGATCACCCGGACCTTGATGCCGGCCTCGGCGGCACCGAAATAGTTGCCGCCGGCCGCGATCGTGTATGCGCCCCACTTCGTGTTGGTCAGCACGATCTGCATGATGATAACGAGCCCGATCGCCCAGGCGATCTCCGACCACCAGGTGTTGGGGTCGCCGAAGACCTTCATGAATGTGCCGCCCTGTGGGGCGGATTCGGGCTGGCTGCTGTTGACCTTCAGGGTCAGACCGTGCACGAGATAGAGGGTGCCAAGCGTGGTGATGAAGGACGGCAGGCGGAGGAAGACCGTCACCAGGCCGTTGAAGAGGCCGAAGGTCGCCGCCACCAGCAACGCGATCAGGAAGGCGAGCAGTAGCGGCAGCCCCTGGTTGTTGTGCAGCAGCATCATCAGGATCGGCGTCATCGCGAAGGTCATACCGGCCGAGAGATCGATCTCACCGCACACCAGCAGCATGACCTCGCCGGCGGCGATGATCGCCGGCGCGGCGACGTAGGACGCGATGTTGCCGAGGTTCGTGACACTGGTGAACGCCGACCCGTGGCCGATCGCGAAGTACAGGAACAACACGACAGTGACGAGCACCACGGACAGCTCACGCAGGCGCATCAGGCTCTGCCCGACGCCGCGCAGGCCGCTGGACCGCACCCGCGATGCCGCGACCTGCGCGTCCTGGTCGGCCGTGTCGCCGCCGCTGCCCGGGACGGCGGCATGCTCGGTCATGCGGTCAGTCATCGTGCCGGCCAACCGGGCAACGGTCGTGGTGCACGCCGGTCATGACGTCTTGACGTACTTCTGGTCCTTAGTGCTGCCTTCGAAGCGCGTCGTCTTCGACAGGTATGGCGCGACGTTGGCCTTGGTGACGAATTTCAGGCCGGTATTGGTCTCGGCCGGGTTCAGCAGGCCGCCGGACAGCTTGTACATGTAGAGGTACACGACCGGCAGGAAGCCCTGGTAGTAGGCCTCCTGGTCCAGGGTGAAGTCGGTCTGGCCGCTCTTGATGTTCTGCAGGGTCACCGGCAGCAGGTCATACCCGCCGGCCTTGATGCCCTTGTCGTGCAGCTTGTATTTCGCCATCACGTTCGAGATGCCCTGCGTGCTCGTGCCGTCGACGCCGAACATGCCCTTGACGGTCTTGGCCCCCTGGTAATAGGAGTCGATCGCGTTCTGCGCCTTGGTCGCGTCGACGTCGCTCTTGACCTGCTTGGCATTGATCGGCTTGCCCGAGGCCTTGATGGCAGCGAGCGCTCCGTCGACGCGGGGTTGCAGGTTCAGCGCGCCCGGGGTGCCGATGAAGATGGCGACGTCGCCGGATGGGACCAGCTCGACGATCTTCTTGCCGACCTCCTCCCCGGACGCGCGCAGGTCCTGGCCGATGTAGGCGAGCCGGCCGTTGTCGACGTCGGCGTTGTAGGACACGACAGGGATGCCGGCCGCAAGCGCGTTCTTGGTGGGGGCGTTGAAGCCGTTCTGGTCGGTAAGCGCGATGGCGATGCCGTCGGCCTTGCTGCTGATCGCGGCGTTCATCGCCTTGACCATCTGCCCGACGTCCTGCGTCTCCGAGCCGGTCCAGGAGTAGCTGCAGCCGAGCAGCGCGCACGCGTCCTCGGCGCCGTAGCGGGTGGCCTGGAAGAACGCGTTGGTCGTGGCGTGGTTGACGAAGGTGAACTTGAACTTTGGCGTCGCCGGGAAGTTGCCGTGGGCACCGCTGCCGCCGCTGCTGCTGCTCGGTCCCTTCTTCGCACCGCCGCAGGCCGCGAGCACACCGGCCGCGACCCCGCCGAGCCCGACGCCCTTCAGCAGCTGCCGGCGCGACGCCGCCGCATCCGATCCCTCGGATCCGGACAGTCCGAAAGGCAGATGGCCGCCGGGAACGGCATCCCCGCGCTGGTCCGACATGAGTTGACCCCTTCGCTAGGCGGCGTCGATGCGGCCGGCAAGAATTTGACTGGATGTGACAGGTCGCCATCGGTTGTGTTTCGGCTTTGTTACGCCGGCTACGGTACATCCGCCGGCCGAATTCACCTATCAGCCCTCTCGAACGTGTCCCGCCGTTGTCCGTCGGCCGGGCCGGGCGTGCGGCCGAGATAGCCCGCGAGGCGCGCGTAGGGGTCGGCGTCGTCGGGCACGGGCACCACCGGTCCGAACGGCACCGGCCCGCCACGGGGCTCGGCCGGCACGGCACGCAGGGCGATCTGCAGCGCTGCCTCCCCGAGCACCGGGTCGAGGTGATCTGTCTGCCCGGTGGCGACGGCGAGATCCCAGCTGTGCGTCGCGGTCTCCTCGACGTACGCCGCCAGCGCCGCGGCGCCGGGCAGCGTGCCGAACGGCAGCGTCATCATGGCGGTGAGCCTGCCGTCGTCTGCCCACGCCCGCTCGGTTGCCCGGCACGCCTGGACATACGTCCGCGGCCAGTCGCCGTCGTCGACGGGGCCGGTCGGGGGCATGTCGCGGAAGTCCGATCCGTCGGCCACGAAGCCGATCCGCCGCTGGCCCATGACGATGTGGTCGAGCAGCGCACGGACGTCGTACTCGCTGCACGGCGTCGGGTCCGCCAGCTGGTCGGGCGTGACGGCGCCGATCAGTGTGGCGAGCTGGCTGGTCGCGCGGCGGAAGAGCTCACGCGGGTCGTTTCGTGCAGTGCCTGTCATGCCGACTTCCTTTCGGTGTGAGTGGGTCGTGCGGTGTCAGGCGGCGCCACGACGGATCTCCGACTCCCGCCCGCTGATGCCGGGGAGCAGCCCCTTGCCGGCAGCGACGCGCAGCAGGAAGCAGACCCACATCCGGTAGGGCCGCAGCGGTTCGGTGATCGCGCGCACTGTGTCGGTGTCGGGCCGGTCGCCGGCGCCGTGCAGCGCGCCGAGAGCGGCGATGCAGATCGGTTCGGGCGGGAAGGCGTCGCGGATCCCGCACGACCGCAGGTAGATCCCGGCCGACCAGAACGCCCCGATGCCGGGAAGCTCGCGCAGGGCCGCCGGCGCGCGTTCGTCGCCGAGGACACGCAATCGCTGCGCATCGAGCCGGCCGTCCAGCGCCGCCCGGGCGATCGCGCGCATCCGCTCGGCCTTGGTCGGCGGCACCGACGGCAGCGCATCTGCGCCCAGCAGCGCCGCCGGTGTCGGGAAGCAGTGCACCGGCTCACCGGCGACGGTGAGCTCGCGGCCGTGCTCGGCGACGATTCGCTTTTGGATTCCGGCGGCTTGCCGCATCGAGATGCGCTGGGACAGCACCGCCCAGCACGCGGCTTCGTACGGCGAGCTGAAATTGACCGGCCGAAGCCCTGGAAGTATCTCCATCAGGGCGCCGACGGCCGGATCCCGACGGCCGACATCGGAATAGTCCCTCGCGTCGTGGTCCAGTGACAGGATCCGGGCGACCTGACCGGCCGCGGCGTCGAGGTCATCGGTCCCGCTCACCTCGACCGCGACGCCGTCGCCGTCGGTGCGTACCGCGACGGCCGTCGGCGTGAACGCACCGTCCAGCGGAAAGGCCAGCCGTAGTACGCCGTCCGGGCGCTGCGCATGCCGCTGCGCCGGCTCCCAACCGGACAGCATCTCGATGGCCCGGGCCAGCTCGAACGGACCGCGAACGCTGATGTGGGCTGTGCGTGCGGGGGTGGTCATCGCTGCTGCCCTTCGTCGGTGTGTCGGCCATTACCACTATCGAGCCATTACCTGACATCTACTGTCATGTATCGCTGCGAGACTGTCCGGCATGCGATCGGACCGGCTGCTGGCGATCCTGCTGATGCTGCGGAGCCGTGGCACCGTGCCTGCTCCTGAGCTTGCCGGCGAGCTCGAGGTGAGCACTCGCACGATCTACCGCGACATGGCGGCGCTGTCGACCGCGGGCGTCCCCGTCTACGCCGAGCGCGGCCGCGCCGGCGGCTGCGGCCTACTGCCCGGCTACCGGACCGACGTGTCGGGGCTCACGGCCGAGGAGACGCGAGCACTGTTCGCCGTCACCGGTCGGGGGATGCTCGCCGATCTCGGCCTGGAGCCGGCGCTGCGCGGCGCGATGCGCAAGCTGACCGCGTCGCTGCCGGCCGACCAGCGCGGCGACGCGGCCCGGGTCTCCGCGCGAGTTGTCGTCGATCCACGGCGGTGGCGAGCGGCGAATGAGCAGCTGCCGCACCTGGCCGCGATCCAGCAGGCGGTGTGGACCGACCGGCGGCTGCGGATGCGGTACGGCGGATCCGGCCGTGCGTCGGTGTCGACGTACACCGTGGATCCCTATGGCCTGATCACCAAGGCGGGCGTCTGGTATCTGCTCGCCGCGCACCGCGGGGCGCCGCGGCTGTACCGCGTCGCCCGGGTGAGCGGCGTCACGATCCTGCCGCGGCGATCGTCCCGCCCGGACGGCCTGGACCTGGAGGCGCTGTGGCAACAGCTGCGGGCGCGGGTGGAACGACCCTCCACTGCGGCCGTCGAGGTCCGCTTCCGGGTCCGAGCGGCGCGGACCGACATGGTGC
>JBPCOR010000085.1:0-3611 GCA_051000035.1 Mycobacteriales bacterium
TCGACGGCGCACCGCGGGACTACCGCCTGGCCGTGCACTACCCGGACGGGACACACGAGACCGATGACCCGTATCGCTGGCTGCCGACGCTCGGCGAGGTCGACCAGCACCTCATCGGCGAGGGCAGGCACGAGCGGCTGTGGGATGTGCTCGGGGCGCACCTGCGAAGCTACGACACCCCCGGCGGCCCGGTCAGCGGCGTGTCCTTTGCCGTGTGGGCGCCGTCGGCCCGCGGCGTACGGGTGACCGGTGACTTCGACTACTGGGAGAGACGCGGCTACCCGATGCGCTCCCTCGGGTCCTCCGGCGTGTGGGAGCTCTTCATACCCGACGTCGGGACCGGCTGCAGGTACAAATTCTCCATCCTCGGCGCCGACGGGGTGTGGCGGGAGAAGGCGGATCCGTTCGCCTTCGGGACCGAGATCCCACCGGCAACGGCGTCGGTCGTGTTCGCCTCGACATATCGGTGGCAGGACGACGAGTGGATCGCACAGCGGGCCGAGACCCCCTGGCACGCAAGCCCGATGAGCGTTTACGAGGTGCACATCGGCTCGTGGCGGATGGGGGAGAGCTATCGCGAGCTCGCCGACTCCCTGGTCGGCTATCTCACCGATACCGGTTTCACGCATGTGGAATTCCTGCCGCTGGCCGAGCACCCGTTCGGCGGGTCGTGGGGATATCAGGTCACCTCCTACTACGCACCGAGCTCGCGGTTCGGCTCCCCCGACGACCTGCGCTACCTGATCGACCGGCTGCATCAGGCCGGGATCGGCGTGATCGTCGACTGGGTCCCCGCGCATTTCCCGAAGGACGAATTCGCGCTCGCCCGATTCGACGGCACCGCCCTCTATGAGCATCCGGACCCGCGGCGCGGCGAGCAGCCGGACTGGGGCACCTACGTCTTCAACTTCGGCCGCCGCGAGGTCCGTAACTTCCTCGTCGCCAACGCGTTGTACTGGGCCAAGGAATTCCACGTCGACGGGCTTCGGGTCGACGCCGTCGCGTCGATGCTCTACCTCGACTACTCCCGCAAGGAGGGCGAGTGGGCGCCGAACGAATACGGCGGCCGGGAGAATCTCGACGCGGTGGCGTTCCTGCAGGAGATGAATTCCACGATCTACCGCGAGGTGCCTGGCGTCGTGACGATCGCCGAGGAGTCGACGGCCTGGCCGGGGGTCACCCGCCCGACGCACCTGGGCGGCCTGGGATTCGGCTTCAAGTGGAATATGGGCTGGATGCACGACACGCTGGACTACGTCGCGCGGGAGCCGGTGCACCGGTCCTATCACCACCACCAGATGACGTTTTCGATGATGTACGCCTACTCCGAGAACTACGTCCTGCCGCTCTCCCACGACGAGGTGGTGCACGGCAAGGGCTCGCTGGTCGGCAAGATCCCCGGCGACCGGTGGCAGCAGCTCGCCACCCTGCGCGCGGTGTACGCCTACATGTGGGCACACCCGGGCAAGCAGCTGCTGTTCATGGGCGGCGAGATCGCCCAGGATTCGGAGTGGTCGGAGTCGCGTTCGCTGGACTGGGGCCTCACCGACCAGCCGAGCCACGCCGGTGTGCGGCGGCTGGTCACCGACCTGAATGCGGCGTACCGCTGCACGCCGGCGCTGTGGCAGCGCGACACCGACCCGGCCGGGTTCGAGTGGATCGACGCGAACGACGCCGCCAACGACGTCTTCTCCTTCATCCGCTACGCCGAAGACGGGTCGCCGCTGGTGTGCATCGCTAACTTCGCCGGCGTGCCGCACGAGGGTTATCGGGTCGGCCTGCCCCACGCCGGGCGGTGGCGTGAGCTGGTCAACACCGACGCCGACGCCTATGCGGGCTCCGGCGTCGGCAACCTCGGTGGAGTCGATTCGGTCGCGGAACCGTGGCACGGGCTACCCGCGTCGGCGGCGCTGCGGGTCCCGCCGCTCGGCGCCCTGTGGCTCGTGCCCGAGACGGCCGAGGCCGGCTGAACGGTCCCGCCGGCGCCGTGGTGCAGCGCACAATGGGCATCGACCTATACCTGGACGGGAGCGCCACGATGGCTCGAGGACTCTGCCGCCGGTCCCGCCCGGCGCTGCTGGCAGCGCTGCTCGTCGCCCTCGCTGTGGTCGCGGGCTGTGCCAGCACGATCTCCGGCGACGGCTCCTACGCCAGCGAGGCGGCCCTGAAGGATGCGCCGAATGTCGAGCTCGCGGTGCACGGGACCGACCACGGCGAATCCGATCGGATCGCGGAAAACGCCATCAGCGACATCCAGCGCTTCTGGACCAACGCCTTCCCGCCGGTCTTCGGCACGGCCTACCGCCCGGTGACCGGTGGCTTCTACTCGGTCGACCCGGCCACCTCCGGGCCCATCCCCTGCGCCAGCAGCCCGGCGGAGGTCAAGGGAAACGCGTTCTACTGCGGTCAGAAGGACGTCGTCGTCTGGGATCGGACGAACCTGTTGCCGGTGTTGGCCAAGAACTTCGGCAAGTTCACGATCGCCATGGTGCTCGCGCACGAGTGGGGCCACGCGATCCAGAAGCGCTCGTACTATCCGGGCAAGCGCACGATCGTCATCGAGAACGAGGCGGACTGCTATTCCGGGGCATGGACTGCATGGGCCTTTGCCGGCAACGCACCGCACTTCCATGTCAGCATCAACGATCTCGACAGTGGACTCGCCGGTTTCCTGACCTTCGCCGACGCCCCGGGCGACAGTGCCAACGCCAACAATGCCCACGGCAGCGGCTTCGACCGCGTCAGTTCATTCCAGCAGGGGTTCGACCACGGCGCGGCCTACTGCGCGAACAAGCGCATCTACAACGACAACAAGGTGTTTACCGAGGTGCCGTTCGACCCCGCCGACCAGAACAACGGCAACCTGCCGCTGGATCAGGCTTTCACCGACGGCATCCCCGACCTCACGGCGTTCTCGACGGCCGCGATGCCGAAACTGTTCGACCTGCACAATGCCCGCCCGCTCGGCCGACCGGTGCTCTTCAACGCCGCGGATGACACGAAATGCGGCGACACCCCGATCGAGCAGACCGTGATGTACTGCGCCGCCGACGACAAGGTCTACCTGCAGGTCTCGCCGTTCTCCCAGCAGTTATACAAGGGCCTCGGGGACAATTCGGTGATCACGATGCTCGCGATCGGGAACGGATATCAGGTCCGCCAGCGGCAGGGTAAGAGCCTGACCGGAGAGGACGCCCTGCTGGGCGCCGTCTGCTACGCCGGTCTCTACGACGCCGACGCGTTCAACGCCACCGCCCACAAGCCGACGGTCGCCACCCACCAGGTCACGTTGTCCGCCGGCGATCTCGACGAGGCGATCGGCGCGCTGCTCGTCGGGGTCGGCAAGTCCGACTTCGGCGGCGAGGCCGACACCAACGGGTTCCTGCGGGTCAACGTCTTTCAGAACGCCGTGCGCAACGGCGCGAGCGCGTGCGCCCGGTACTGATCGCCGGGCCTGCGGGGTGACCCTGGCTCAGAACAGCGCCGCCGACAACGCCCGGCGCGCCGTGGCCACGTCCGGATCGTCGTCCCCGACGGCGACGAAGAGCTCCAGCAGCCGCCCACGCACCCGGTCGCGCTCGTCCCCCGCCGTACGCCGGACGGTCTGGACC
>JBPCOR010000157.1:0-11179 GCA_051000035.1 Mycobacteriales bacterium
GCTCTGCTGCACGGCCGGGCGGGCGCGCTGCCCGCGGGCCGGCGAGGCGCGCCGTGAGCCTGCTCGCCGTCGGGATGTCGCATCGCACCGTCCCGGTGTCGGTGCTCGAGCACGCAACGGTCGCGCCGGCTGACCGGCCGAAGATTCTGCACGAGCTGGTCCGCTCCGATCACGTCGCGGAGGCGCTCGTCCTGTCGACGTGCAATCGGGTCGAGGTCTACGCCGAGGTGGATCGTTTCCACGGCGGGCTCTTCGACGTCACCGGCGTGCTCGCGCGGCATGCCGGAATACCGGTGCCCGAGCTCGGTGAGCATCTGTATGTCCACTACGAGGATGCCGCCGTGCAGCAGCTGTTCCGGGTCGCCGCGGGGTTGGATTCCATGGTCGTCGGCGAGTCCCAGATCCTCGGCCAGGTGCGGGAGGCCTACGCCGCGGCGGTGGCCGAGCAGACCGTCGGACGCTCGATGCATGACGTCGCCCAGCGGGCGCTCGCAGCGGGCAAGCGGGTCCACGCGGAGACTGGGATCGACCGGGCCGGAGCATCGATCGTCGGGGTGGCGCTGCAGCGCGCGTCCGGCGTGCTCGGCGGGCTCACAGCCAGGACCGCGCTCGTCGTCGGAGCAGGATCGATGGGCGCACTCGCGGCCGCGTCGCTGCGCCGGGCCGGCGTGAGCGACATCGTGATCGCGAACCGGACCGAGGCAACGGCCGTCCGGATCGCGTCGTCGATGGGCGTTCGGGCCGTCGCGCTGGACGACCTTGCCGCCGAACTCACCCGCGCCGACGTGTGCATCTGCTGCACCGGTTCGGTGGGGGTCGTGATCACCGCGGACACGGTCGAGGCGGCCATGGCGACTCGCGCGGCCGGCACGGTCGAGGCGGCCATGGCGACTCGCCCGGCCCGTCCGCTCGTCATCTTGGACCTCGCCGTCCCGCACGACGTCGACATCGCCGTCGCCGACATCGCCGGGGTGACCTATGTCGGGATCGACGCCGTCGGCGAACGAGTCACGATGCTGCCCACCGCCGAGGTGTCGGCCGCGGAGAGCATCGTGGCCGCGGAGGTACGTGACTCGCTGGCCGCGCAGCGCGCGGTGCAGGTCGGTCCGACCGTGGCGGCCTTGCGGGCCCGGGCGACCCAGGTCGTCGACGCCGAGCTCGCCCGCCTGGACGGTCGGCTCCCCGGCCTTGATCCGCGGGTGCGACAAGAGCTCGTCCGCGCCGTACAGCGTGCGGTGTCGACCCTGCTGCACGCGCCGACGGTGCGGGTCAAGGAGTTGGCCGGTGCGCCCGGCGGCGATGTCTACGCGACGGCGCTGCGTGAGCTCTTCGAACTCAACCCGGCCGCGGTCGACGCGGTGTCATCGCCGGCCGGAACGCATTCAGAGCCCGGCGGTGGGCTGATATGACCGATGCCGTCGTGACAGAGACCACGCAGGCGGGACGGCCGGCCCGGCGACCCGACGGCCGGCGAGCTTTCGCCCTTGGTACCCGCGGCAGCGCGCTCGCGCTCCGGCAGGCACAGGTCGTCGCGGACGCGCTTGCGGTAGCTTCCGGGCGCAGCGTACGGCTGCAGGTCATCACCACGGCGGGCGACCGAAGCGGCCGGCCGGTCAGCGAACTCGGCGACACCGGGGTATTCGTGACCGGCGTCCGCGACGCGCTGCTCGCCGGGGAGGTCGACCTCGCGGTGCACTCCTACAAGGATCTGCCGACCGCTGCGGTCGACGGCCTGGTGATCGGCGCCGTTCCGCCGCGCGCTGACCCCCGCGACGTCGTCGTGACCACCGGCGGGCAGCTGCTGTCCGCACTGCCGCCCGGCGCCCGGGTCGGCACTGGCGCCGCTCGGCGGGCGGCGCTGCTACGGGCCTCCGGATTGGCGATCGAGGTCGTGCCCATGCGCGGCAATGTCACCACCCGCATCGAGGCGGTCCGCGCCGGCACGATCGACGCCGTGGTCGTCGCCTTCGCCGGGCTCACGCGGCTCGGGCTTGCCGACGCCGCGGCTGAGATCCTCGACCCGGCCGACTTCGTGCCGGCGCCCGCGCAGGGCGAGCTGGCCGTGGAGTGCCGAGCCGACGACGACCAGATGATCGCCGCCCTGGCCGGCCTCGACGACGGGGCCGCGCGGGCCACCGTGACCGCCGAGCGGGCGACGCTCGCCGGGCTGCAGGCCGGGTGCACGGCGCCCGTCGGCGCGTTCGCCACGGTCGGCGGCGCCGCCGCGGTGAGCACGGTCGGGGGCGCCGCCGCGGTGGGCACGGTCGGCGGCGCCGCCATCAGCGTCCGCGGCGTGGTCGCCGCGATCGACGGCAGCGCCGTCATCCGCTCGTCCCAGCACGGATTCACCAACCAGGCCGACGACGTCGGACGGCGGCTCGCCGCCGACCTGATCGCCGCCGGAGCCGCAACGCTATTGGGGAGTACCCGATGACCCGCCCACGCAAGCCAGCCGGTCGGATCACCTTCGTCGGTGCCGGACCCGGTGACCCAGGTCTGCTGACCGTCCACGCGACCGAGGCCATCGAGCGCGCCGACGTGATCGTGGCCGACGCCGACGTACCTGCCGCCGTGGCCGCTCTCGCGACGGCCGAGATCGAAACGGCCGGCGACGACCCGGCGACGGAAGTCAAGGCGCTCATCGCGGCGGCGCGCGGCGGTGCCCGGGTGGTCCGGCTGGTCGCCGGCGACCCGCTCACGTCCGACCCGGTCGCCAAGCAGTGCCAGGCCGTGGCCCGGACGACGCTCCGGTGGCGCATCGTGCCCGGGATCTCGCTGGAGGCCGCCGTTGCGACGTACGCCGGAGTGGTCCTCGGTGGGACCCGGACCGAGGTCGACGTGCGGGGCGAGAAGATCGATTCCGTCGACTGGGCCGGCATCTGCGCCGCCGCCGATTCGCTGGTCGTGACGACGACCGCCCGCGCCGCGGGGAAGGTCGCCGCCGCCCTCGTCGAGCACGGCCGGCGCGGCGATGCTGCGGTGAGCCTCACGAGCAACGGCACGCTGGAGACGCAGCGGACCGTCGACGCGACGCTGGAGACGGTGGAGTCCGCGGTTGCCGGCCTCGACGGCACCATCGTGCTGGCGGCCGGAGCTGCGGTGGCACGCCGGGCGAGGCTGTCGTGGTGGGAGACCCGGCCGCTCTACGGCTGGCGCGTGCTGGTGCCGCGCACCCGGGAGCAGGCCGGCGCAATGACGCAACGGCTGGCCGGCTACGGCGCGGTCCCCGAGGAGGTGCCCACCATCGCGGTCGAGCCGCCGCGCACCCCGGCCCAGATGGAGCGCGCCATCAAGGGATTGGTGACCGGCCGGTATGAATGGATCATCTTCACCTCGGCCAATGCGGTGCGCGCCGTGCTGGAGAAGTTCGACGAATTCGGTCTGGACGCGCGCGCCTTCGCCGGGGTCAAGATCGCCTGCATCGGGCCGGCAACGGCCGACATCGTGCGCGCCTACGGGATCCGGCCGGAGCTGGTGCCGACCGGCGAGCAGTCCAGTGAGGGCTTGCTCGCGGAGTTCCCGCCCTACGACGAGGTCCTCGACCCGATCGACCGGGTACTGCTGCCCCGCGCCGACATCGCCACCGAGACCCTCGATGCCGGGCTGCACGAGCGCGGCTGGGAGGTCGACGACGTGACGGCCTACCGAACGGTGCGGGCCGCCCCGCCGGCAGCGACCGTCCGCGAGGCGATCAAGACTGGGGGATTCGACGCGGTGTGCTTCACCTCCTCCTCGACGGTTCGCAATCTGGTCGGCATCGCCGGCAAGCCGCATGCCCGCACCGTCGTTGCATGCATCGGCCCGAAGACCGCGGAGACCGCCCGTGACTTCGGCCTGCGGGTCGACGTACAGCCCGACGTTGCCGAGGTGCCGGCGCTGGTCGACGCCCTTGCGGCGTACGCCGCGGAGCTGAAGAAGAACGGCGTCGACATCCCACCCTCGCGCGATCGCCGCCGGCCGTCGCGTGCCAAGTCGAAGAAGTGACCGGATTCGAGAACACGACCGGATTGTCTGTTACCCAGGCGATCCGGCCGCGGCGGCTGAGGCAGACGGGCGCGCTGCGTAGCCTGGTCGCCTCGACCCGGCTGGCCGCGGCCGAGCTCGTCCTGCCGGTGTTCGTGAAGGAGGGGATCGACGAGCCGGCGCCGGTCGCCTCGATGCCCGGGGTCATGCAGCACACCGTCGGGTCGCTGCGCGGCTACGCCGAGACGGCCGTGCGGGCGGGCATCGGGGGCCTGATGCTCTTCGGCATCCCGGCCGTGAAGGACGCCGTCGGCTCGGGCGCGGACGCCGACGCGGGGGTCGTGCAGCAGGCGCTGCGGGCGCTGCGGTCCGACCTCGGCGAGGACACCGTGCTGATGGCCGATCTGTGCCTGTGTGAATACACCGACCACGGACACTGCGGTCTGCTCGCCGGCGATGGCGCGGTCGACAACGACGCGACCTTGTCCCGCTACGCCGCGGTGGCCGTCGCGCAGGCCGCGGCGGGAGCGCAGGTCGTCGCGCCGAGCGGCATGATGGACCGCCAGGTCGGCGCGATCCGGGCCGGGCTGGACGGCGCCGATTTCCACGGCGTACCGATCCTGGCCTACTCGGCGAAGTACGCCTCCGCTTTCTACGGGCCGTTCCGGGAGGCCGCCGAGGGGGCACCGCAATTCGGCGATCGGTCGGCGTATCAGCAGGATCCGGCGCGCTCGATCGACGAGGCATTGCGCGAGGTGCGGCTGGACCTGACCGAGGGCGCGGACGCGGTGATGGTCAAACCGGCACTCGCCTACCTCGACGTGATACGCGCGGTGCGGGACATCGTCGACGTGCCGGTCGCGGCCTATCAGGTGTCGGGGGAGTACGCGATGCTGGAGGCCGCGGCGGCCCGCGGTTGGGTGGACCGCCGGCGGGCCGTGCTGGAGACGCTGACTGCGATCCGCCGCGCCGGCGCCGACGTCGTGCTGACCTATTGGGCGGTCGAAGTCGCCGACTGGCTACGGCAAGGCTAGCCGTGCGTTCATGAAGGTACTGGTATCCGGGGCATCGGGATTCGTCGGCCGGCGGCTGTGCCCCGCACTGGCCGAGGCCGGGCACGAGGTCGTGGCGATGACGCGACGCCCGGAAGCCTATCGCGGCACCGGCGCGCCGGTTCGGGCCGACGTACACGATCCGGCGTCCGTCGCGGCCGCGGCGCGGGACTGCGTCGCGGCCTACTACCTGTTCCACTCACTCGGCAACGCCGACTTCCAGGCCGAGGACGCGGCCGCCGCCCGGGCATTCGGCGATGCCGCCGCAACGGCGGGCCTACGTCGGATTGTCTATCTCGGCGGCCTCGGCAACGACGACGACGATCTGTCCGCGCACCTGCGCAGCCGCCGTGAGGTGGAGAAGCTGCTCGGCTGCGGTGGCGTGCCGGTCACGACGCTTCGCGCCGGCATCATCGTCGGCTACGGCGGGATCTCCTGGGAACTGACCCGCCAGCTCGTCGAGCATCTGCCCGCCATGATCACGCCGAGGTGGGTACGCACGAAAACCCAGCCCATCGGCATCTCCGATGTCATCCGCTACCTCGTGGGCGTGCTCGAGTCGCCCGCCGCGGCCGAGCAAACGTTCGACATCGGCGGCCCGGAGGTCCTCGAATACGTCGACATGCTGCGCCGGGTCGCGACCATCGAGGGCCGCCGGACCCTGATCGTGCCGGTGCCGTTGCTCTCGCCCTCCCTGTCCTCGCGCTGGCTCTCATTCGTGACCGACGTCGACGTGCAGACCGGCCGGTCGCTGATCGACTCGATGAGCAACGAGGTGATCGTGCACGACGACCGGATCCGCGAGCTCGTACCGTTCGAGCCGATGACCTATGACGCGGCGGTGCTGCAGGCGCTCGGCGAGCGGGCCGAGGCCCGGCGTGCCTGACCTGTCCGCCGACGACCCAAGCCCCGACCCGGACCCCGACGGCCGTCCCCGCCTCGGCGCGGGACGGGTCAGACGGTACTGGCTGACTCGCCCGGTGCCCCGAGATCACCGCGAGACCGACGAGGCGTTCCGGCACCGCCGGCGGGTGGTCACGGGCGTGTCGGTGGCCGGCGCCGGACTGCTCGGTGTGTCACTGTCGACCCGGCCGGGATCACCACGGTTCTACGCGCTGACCCTCGGGGTTGCCGGCACCTGGGTCGCCGGCGGGATGCGCTCTGGACCGCTGCACCTGGGCTGGACACGAACGGGGGAATGCAGCTACCGGCGACCGATCATCACGCCGATCCTGACCGGTGCGGGGGCTTTCGGCGTGTTCTACGCCGGCGCGCTGGTCGCCAAACACATCCCGGTCCTGGACCGGGCCATCACCAGCATCCTGCAGTATGCGCACGAGGGGTCCGATCCGCTCATTCTGCTTACCTCGCTGGCCAACGGTGCCGCCGAGGAGGTCTTCTTCCGTGGCGCGCTGTATGCGGCGGCCGGCGCCGAGCACCCGGTGCCCATCTCCACGGCGGCGTACATGCTGGCGACCGCTGCCACCCGCAATCCGGCCCTGGTGCTCGCCTCCGGGGTCATGGGGGCGCTGTTGTCGTTGCAGCGCAGGGCCTCCGGCGGCATCCAGGCGCCGATGCTGACCCACCTGACCTGGTCGACGCTGATGCTGCGCCACCTCCCGCCGCTGTTCCGCGACGAACCCGTCCGGCGCCCGACCCCGTCCGGTTCGGTGCACGCGTGGTTGACACACTGACCGGATGCCCGTCCCGTCAGGCCCGCCAGCAGCGACGGCGGCCGATGCCGCCTCGCGGCGGCTGTTCGACCGCGCCCGCGCGGTAACGCCGGGGGGTGTCAACTCCCCGGTGCGGGCCTTCCGCGCCGTCGGCGGCACGCCGCGGTTCATGGCCGCCGGGCACGGCCCGTATCTCATCGACGCCGACGGGCGGGAGTACGTCGACCTGGTCGGCTCCTGGGGGCCGATGATCCTCGGCCACGCGCATCCCGATGTGGTCGAGGCCGTGCATCGGGCCGCGTCACGGGGGATGTCATTCGGAACGCCGACGGCCGGTGAGGTCGAGCTCGCCGAGGAGATCGTCGCGCGGGTCGCGCCGGTGCAGCAGGTCCGACTGGTCAATTCCGGCACCGAGGCGACCATGTCGGCGATCCGGCTCGCGCGCGGGAGCACCGGGCGTGGCGTCGTGGTCAAATTCGCGGGCTGCTATCACGGTCACGTCGACGCGCTGCTGGCGTCGGCCGGATCCGGCGTCGCGACGTTCGCGATTCCCGATACTCCGGGTGTCACCGGCGCGCAGGCGGCCGACACGATTGTGCTGCCGTACAACGACATCGAGGCGGTCGAGCGGACATTCGCCGAGCGGGGCGCGGAGATTGCCTGCGTCATCACCGAGGCCGCCGCGGCGAATATGGGCGTGGTCGCGCCGACCGGCGGATTCAACGGCAAGCTGCGTGAGATCACCGCCCGGTACGGCGCGCTGCTGGTGATGGACGAGGTGATGACCGGATTCCGGGTGTCCGCCGCCGGCTGGTACGGCCTGGACCCGGTGGACGCGGATCTGTTCACCTTCGGCAAGGTGATGGGCGGCGGCATGCCCGCGGCGGCGTTCGGCGGCCGAGCCGATCTGATGGTCAACCTCGCCCCGGACGGCCCGGTCTATCAGGCCGGAACCCTGTCGGGTAACCCGGTCGCGGTCGCCGCCGGGCTCGCGACGCTGCGGCGGTGCGACGCCGGCGTATACGCACACGTCGATGCGACCGCCGCAGTGGTCGCGGGACTCGCGCACGAGGCCCTGTCGGCGGCCGGCGTCGCGCACCGCGTGCAGACGGCGGGCAGCCTGTTTTCGGTCTTCTTCGCCGACCACGCGGTCTGCGACTATGACGCCGCCCGGGACCAGGACACCGCGGCATTCGCGGCGTTCTTCCATTCGATGCTCGACGCCGGTATCTACCTGCCGCCGTCGGCGTTCGAGGCGTGGTTCGTCTCGGCCGGGCACGACGACGATGCCGTCCAGCAGATCGCGGACGCGCTGCCCGGTGCCGCGACGGCCGCCGCGGCGGCCTCGGCGCGCCGATGAGCCGGACCGTCGTTTACCTGCTGCGTCACGGCGAGGTCGACAATCCGCACCGGATCCTCTATGGCCGGCTACCGGACTTCCACCTCTCCGCCGCCGGGCGGGCGATGGCGGTGCGCGCGGCCGCGAGCCTGGCCGGCCGGGACGTGACCTATCTCGTATCCAGTCCGCTGGAGCGGGCGCGCGAGACCGCGGCGTCGCTGGCAACGACGTTCGGACTCGACGTCGACGTCGACGCCCGGCTGATCGAGTCGGCCAATGCCTTCCAGGGCAAGCGATTCGCCCTCGGCGCCGGTGGGGCGCTACGGGACCCGCGGTCCTGGTGGCTGTTGCGCGATCCGCGCCGGCCGTCCTGGGGCGAGCCGTACGACGACATCGCGCGCCGGGTACTGGCGGGCGTCGCCTCGGCGCGGCAAACCGCCCGAGGCCACGAAGCCGTGTGTATCAGCCATCAGCTGCCGATCTACGTCGCCCGGCTCGCCCTGCAGGGTCATCGGCTGTGGCACAACCCCCGCAGCCGCCAGTGTGGGCTGGCCTCGATCACCAGCTTCAGTTACGAGGACGACGAGCTGGTGGCGATCGGCTACGCCGAGCCGGCGGGCCCGACGCCAGGCTCCGTCCCCGGCGGGTAGCTCCTGAGCTGAGGTAGCCGGCCGCGTTGGTTTGCTTGCACCTGTGGCTAGTCGTGATCGGCGCGGACGCACTGCGGACCGTGCTTGCCGCCGCCGGGCTGATAGCCCGCGCCGAGTCGTTGGCAGCGTGCGACGTCGCGGGCGTACTGCCGGGCGAACCCGTCCGTCCGGTTCTTCGCCGGTCCCCCGACCGTGGCCACGTGGCGGGCGGTGGTGATATAGGACAGACCCGCTCTGAGGTGGTGCGCGGCGAAGAACAGACCGTAGGGGAGGCCGGATACGGCTTCTTTCCAGGTGTGCGCCTGGCCCGGCTCGACCCGGAAGCCGATCGGCACGCCGCGGTGTTCGAGCAGCGTCACCAGGCTCTGCACCCTCCCCACCTCGCCGGAGCCTGCACCCCCGACATCGAGAAATACCGCCGGTCGATGGGCGAAATGCATCGAGGGCAGATACGACAACGGTGAATTGGCCTGGAAAAGGCGCTGACTGCCACCGAGCAACGGACCGATTACCGACCGCCCTGGGTCCCCGTACGGCTCGAAGGCGATGATCGTGGAGAATTCTTTCTGATGCAGCAGTCCGAGATTGAGGGCGCAGTAACCGCCGCTGGAGGCTCCGCCCATCGCCCGGCCGTCCCTCGTTGCGATTGTGCGGAAATGTGTGTCGATGTAATGGACGACCGTCGCCGTCAGGTAGGTCGCGACCTGTGGTCCATGCACCTGGTTGAGACACTCCGAGTCGTGCAGGTACCCGCCGTCGGCGTTCGGGGCGACCACGATCATCGGGCCCACCTGCCGATCGGCGATCAGTGTGTTCAGCACTTCCGGTAGGCCACCGGCGACCATCCAGTCGGCGGGCCGGCCAGGGAAGCCATGAATCAGGTACACGACCGGATAGCGGCGGCGTGCGTTTGCCGGATCGCCGTAGCCCGGCGGGAGGTAGACGTAGGCGTCCCGGACCGGTACCCGCAGCTTCGGTGCACCGATATTGATCGCGACCACCGCGCTGTCATGTCGGGGCAGCGTCTCGCCGATCCTCAGCGTATCGCCGTGGGGACCGGCTCGACGTCCCAGCGTCGCCGCCGACAGCGACCCGGGGACGGACGGCCCCCCGACGACCACGGTGGCCAGCGACGCGACGGTGGGGAAGTAGCCGACGTAGCTGTTCAGGAACGCCAGTCCGGTCAGCAGACCCAGAACGACCACGACGCCGGAGGCGACGATCCGGGCCCCCCACCGCCGAAGCCCGCTGCGGCCGGCGACCGTCCGGCGGCGCCGGACCGCACCCCACGAGAGCAGTGCGATGACCAGCAGCGTCAGCCCGAGGAACCCCCGCCAGACCCACGGCGACTCCAGCGGAGCGTACGGATGCAGATGCGCCTGCACCCACGACGGCAGCCGGACATGTTGCACCCGCCCGACCGGCGGCGGGTGGTCGACGGACCCGCTTGCGATGCCGGCCAGCGCACCGTGCAGATGGTTCACGCCCACCCCCTGTTGTGGCGGACCTCGCGGCCCTCGGCGGTGTCGACGACACCGGCATCACCAGGTGAACGGCCGCACCATCAGGTGGAGTTCCCGCTCGCTCCGCCGAGCCGCGATGGTGCCCAGGAGCATTTGTCGTTATGCCACCGAAGGAACGCCTCGTGCGGACGCTCCCCGGAACCCTCCGGTAGACGGGCCCGCACGCCGTCGAGCTGGCCGTAGTCGGTCCCGCGCAGCGCGGGGTCGACGCTCACCACCCCGCCACTCGTCAGCACCGTCAGCCGATAGAGATCGAAGAGGGTGTGGATGTCCGCGCGCAGCAGCAGCCCGTTGTCGACGCGCTGCGTCTGGCCGCCGAGATAGGGCCTGATGTGAGCCGCCTCGGGCACCTCCTCGACCGCGGTGCCGGTGACGGCGCACGACCGCCGGTAGGCCTCGAGCAGGGACTCGCGAAACGTGGGCTGACCCCGGCGTACGGCGATGGCGCGCATCGACCGCTCTCGCTGGTCCTCGTCAAGACCGTCGACACCGACCGCGTCAGTCCAGGCGACGTCGAGAGCGGTGCTCGTCGGCGCCTGCGCCAGCCCGAAGAGCCCGCGCAGCCGATCGCATCCCGCGTCGTTGACGGGCGGCAGCTGCGAAGCGGGGATCCTGCCGAGTCCGGCCATGCGGGCGAGACGAGTCCAGTTGGTCTCGACCGGCTCGGATGCGGTCATTATCTGCGAGATCGGCCAGACGTACCTGTACTTGTCCCGGTCGGGCCACGGCACGAACGATTGTGGTCCGACCCGCTCGGCATCGCCGGTCATCAGGCAGCTTGCCACCAGGCCATGCTGCGGGCGCCAGATGAATAGGTCATCGCCGTCGCGGATGCCGTTCCCGCGAGGCGCTCCCGTGCCGAACCACGCGGTGCGGACGCAGATTTTCCAGTTGGACCACAGCGACGCACTCAGCGACGCCACCCAACCGGCCATGACCCGCGCACGTCCCAACCGTGATTATCACGGGTGGAGGCTCG
>JBPCOR010000141.1:0-3277 GCA_051000035.1 Mycobacteriales bacterium
CGCGTGCGGGTCGACCGAGGCCGGTAAGGGGACGTTCGCCGGCCCGTCGAGATCGACGGCCACATCGACGCACTCCGCGTCGCCGCCGAGCACCCCACCGGCCACCACCCCATCGACGACCACCCCACCGGCCACCACCCCACCGGCCACCACCCCACCGGCCAGCACGCCGCCGACGACCCCATCGACCACCACCCCATCGAGGACCACCCGACCGACGACCACGCCGCCGACAACGACGCGAAAGCCGACCACCCGGCCGACGACGAAACCGGCACCGCCCGCCCCGACCGCGGCGAAGTGCTCGGGCGCCAAGGTCGTCGCTCCGAAGGGCGCGGCGTACTGCTACCGGATTCCGGCGGGCTTCAGCGCGCATCGGGTCACCTTCGGAACGCTCGTTCATGTTTCCGGGGTGGGCATCGACGCCGGCAATCTCATCGTCCTGGGCCAGAGCACCGTCACGGCCGACACCGACGTGCTCGACGACGCCACCCTGACCAAACTCAACGACCTGGTCGTCAAGAAGGACCTGAGCTCGACCTTCACCTTCGGCTCGCTCAACGGCAAGCTGGTGCACGCCGCCGGCGGCGAGCGGGTGATCCGCTACCTGGGGCAGGAGAAGGCGACGAAGACCTCGATCGTCTTCGAGTTCGCCTTCCGCGGACACACCAAGATCCAGATCAACTGCCAGGCGACGACCAGGGTTTCTCAGATCAGCGCCGGCTGCCAGAGCTTGGTCCAGACGCTGCGGATCGCGGCGGGCTGAGCGGGCCGACAACCTACGTCGTCGGGTCGGCGGTCTGGGTATCCGGCGCCGTGATTAGGCCGCGGCGGGTCAGCAGCGCGGTGACGCCCAGCACCCCCGCCATGATCCCGAGCGGCAGCACCGAGATCGTGTAGCGAAGCGAGAACGCCGACAGGGCGGCCGGAACGAGCAGCACCACGACGAGGCCGACGCCGATCAGCAGGGAGACCAGGCGCATCCCGGATCGCCGCGCCCGCCGGGTCAGCCCGGCGCCGGCCAGCAACGACAACAGCAGGCCGATGCCGGGCAGGATCCCCGGGGTGAAGAAGTTGCCGTACAGGTGCAGGGGCGTGGTCAGGACGGGGTGTACGACGACGTCGCTGCCGCCGTAGGTGTCGACGGTCTTCTGGCTGGCGACCGGATCGGCCGGGTAGGTCTTCTGGTACGTGAAGTACCAGGCGCGCAGGTTTTCCGGTCCGCGGGTGCGGTGGTAGTCGAAGTTGGCCAGGAAGTCCTTGCCGACGGTCTCGGCGTAGGCGCCGGGTTGGTGCAGCACGATCCGGCGACCGAAGTCGGTCAGGATCGCATTGGCCTGGGTGGAGGACACGCCGAGCTTCTTCTGCAGCTTCCACTGTGGCGAGGACAGGTCCCACATGTAGTAGTTCTGTTCCGCCGGTGTCGGGTTGCGCGGACACAACGAGCGCTCGTTCGCCGGCAGTGATAGCCCGGTGCAGTCGGCGAACTGTGCGACTCGGCCGTACAGGAAATGCCCCGACCAGCCGTGGGTGAGGCTGTAGGACCCGCGCACGTTGTGCATCCACCCGGCATAGGCGGCGATCGGCGTGATGAAGGCCAGGCAGGCGATCACGGCGTGTCCGATCCGGCGCCGCCAGGTCGGTCGGCTCAAGACGATGTAACCGACAGCGATGACGATGAGCAGGACCGATGCGCTGCGCACGAGGGTGGCCGCGCTGAAGAGCAGACCGGTCACGCCGGCGACGACCCACCCGGAGTGGTCGGGACTCTCGGCTCCCGGCGTACGCCGCCGCCAGCCCAGCAGCACCAGACCGGCGGTCATCAGGAACTCGGCGGGTACGTCCGTGAGGACATAGTGCTCCAGGACCACCTGCAGCGGGTCGAGCAGCACCGGCAGCGCGGCGATCGCCGCCCACAGGCGCGGACACCGCCAGTGCAGCAGGAAGCGGTAGATGACGAACCCGAGCAGCAGACCGACGAGATGCTGCAGGATCACCACCAGGTCCAGACCCTGCGCCGCCAGCACCGGTCGCATCAGGAGCGAGTACCCGGTCACCCGGGAGTCGCCGGGCTTGTGGGTTGCCGTGAACGCCAGGTAGTAGCCGCTGTCGGGATAGATGAAGGCCGGCCGGTAGGCGAGCACGGTCGCGATGCGCAGCAGCACGCCGGCCCCGAAGATCAACCCGAAGAGCAGGTGCGAACGCCGGAGCAGCCGGCCGAATCGTCGCACCGATGATCGGCGCTGCTGGCCCAGGTCAGCTGGGCCCCCGGATGCTGACCCGGTGGCAGCGGCCCCGCGATCGCGCTCGGCGACGTGCGACCCGGCGTGTGTGGATGCCGCCATCACCGGGTCCCCCAGGTCGCCGGGCTCATCGGTCTCCAGTCATGGGCTGAGGTGGGTCGCTGTCCGTTCAGCGGTCGATGTCGGGGCGCGCGGCCGTCGGTCGGGCCGGTGCGCCTCACCCGCACCGCCCGAGCTTACCCGGCGCGGCCGGCGTAAGCCGGGGATGTCACCTGCTCGGGCCGGCGGCCGGCGACCCGGGTCTGCCGTTCCGCCCCGCCGGACCCGCCGCGCCGGTCGGTCCGAGCAGTTCGGCCAGTCGATCCGACCAGGCGCCGCCGACGGCGCGGAGCCGTGCCGTTCGGGCTTCGGTGCGCTCGTCCGGCCTGAGGTCGACGAGCAGGTACTCCTCGGCGAGCGCCTCCGCGATGCCGCTGCCCCACTCGATCACCGTGACCGACTCGGCGACCGCGGCGTCCAGGTCCAGGTCGTCCAGCTCGGCCGCCGAGCCCAGCCGGTAGGCATCGACGTGGACCATCGGAAGGCGCCCGTCGCAGTACCCCCGGCAGAGCACGAACGTCGGCGATACGACCGGCCCGGTCACCCCGAGACCCGCACCAATCCCCTTGGCCAGCACGGTCTTGCCGGCCCCGAGCGGTCCGGCCAGCACCACCAGGTCCCCGGCCCGGGCGACCATGGCGATCCGCCCGCCGAGGGCGAGCGTGTCGGCCGCTGTGGGCAGCGGCAGCGTCACCGGCACCGCCGTCACGTCGACGCCGACCGCCGGCTCCGGCCGGTCCGGGCGGGGACCCGGCGCAGGAATGCCACCAGAGTCTCATCGACCACGTCCGGGGACTCCAGGATCACGATGTGCCCAGCGCCGGGGACGACGAGCAGTTCGGCGCCCGGCAGCTCCCTCGCAAGCTCCGCGCTGTGTGCCGGCGGGGTCAGCCGGTCCTGGTCACCGACGACGATGAGAATCGGCACGTCCCGCA
>JBPCOR010000202.1:0-3274 GCA_051000035.1 Mycobacteriales bacterium
GTCTTGCGCTCCGGCACCGGCGCGACGTCGATGGTCGGCCACCCGCCACCCGGCGGCGCGATGCTGACAATGCCCCGGGACTCCTCGACCACTCGCCAGCCGAGCACCGCGCACCAGAAGTCGGCGACGGCCCTCGGAGCTACGGCGTTGACGGCAATGACAGCGATGCGGCTCGGCATCACGCCATTGTGGCAACGGGGTCTGACGAGCCTTGATCGCCCGTGCGTGCCAGGCCGGGCCAGCCGTTCGGCGAGTGGTCGAGACGATCCGCGCACGCACCGAGCGTGTGCCCTTACAGGTTGGCCTCGGCGTAGGCCGACATCGCGTCCCGGACGAATTCGGCACCGGCCCGGCCGCCGTAGTTCCGTGCGAATCGCGGGTCCGCGACGTACATCTCGCCGAGTCCGAGGAAATATCCGCGCGAGATCGCACCGCTCGCGGCTCGAGGTGCCGCACCGATCCAGTCGTAGTGGCGTTGCGCGATCCGCTGCACGGTCGCGCCGGCCGGCGATTGCCCGGCGGCCTTCGCCGCTGCGTGGTCCCGCGCGATGTCGAGATGTCGTCGCTGGAGTTCCTGCTTGTCCGCGGGCGACTTCGACCGCCGCCAGGCGTCACCGTCAACGTCAAGGGCGAATCCGGCGGGTGGCCGGCGGACCGGTCAGCGACGAAGCGGCAGGTCGACGATCGGTCCCCAGCCGCCGGTGCGCGGCGATCCGGCGAGCAGGCGCACGACGTCGACGGTGGCTCGCACCGGCAGACTCCGCGTCACCGCCGCGGCGGCCGCCCGCATCCGGCCCGCCGGCCCCCGGACGCCCACGGTGAGGTGCGGCACGGTGCCCTGGTGTTCCCCGCCGTACGGCGGGAACTGCGGGAAGCGCCGCCACACGGCGCCGGTGAGTTCGCGAAATCCCGAGTCGGGTTCGGGCGCGACCCACAGCACCTCCTCGCCGAACCAGGACACCCGGTCGAACGTTACGTCGAACGCGCCGATGGAGGCGACCGCAGCCGCTACGGCGTCGATCACCTCGTCGTCCAGTCGATCCGGTAAGCCGAACGGCGCGACGACTGTCACATGCGCGGGCACGCCCCAGGACGCCGCGGGATCCAGCTCCGCGCGCCACCGACCGACGAGCGCCTCCATCGAGGCGATCGGGACGACGAGCGCGCTTTGCACCGCGTCCGGCAGCGGCGCGCGCGCGTCGTCATGGCGGACCCGCAGGTCCGGTGGTTCGGCGGCCGGGCTCTCAGGCACCATCTGGATGTCTCGGCGTTCCGACGGTCTATCCGCGCTGCTCGACCGGTGTGAACGAGCGTTCGGCCGGACCGGTGTAGAGCTGCCTCGGCCGGCCGATCTTGTTTTCCGGGTCGCCGGTCATCTCGTGCCACTGCGCGATCCAGCCGGGCAGCCGGCCGATCGCGAAGAGCACGGTGAACATCTGGGTCGGGAACCCCATCGCCCGGTAGAGCAGCCCGGTGTAGAAGTCGACGTTCGGATACAGCTTGCGCGAGACGAAGTAGTCATCGGACAGCGCGACGCCTTCCAGCTCCATCGCAATGTCGAGCAGGTCATCGCGCTTGCCCAACGCCGAGAGCAGCTCATCGGCTGCCTTCTTCACGATCGCTGCCCGCGGGTCGTAATTCTTGTAGACGCGATGGCCGAATCCCATCAGCCGCACGCCTTTCTCCCGGTTCTTCACCCGGGTCACGAAGGCAGCGACATCACCGCCGTCGGCGCGGATGCCCGCCAGCATTTCCAGCACCTGCTGGTTGGCGCCGCCGTGCAGCGGTCCGGACAGCGCCTGGATGCCCGCGGAGATCGAGCCGAAGAGATTCGCCTGCGCGGAGCCGACCAGGCGCACTGTCGAGGTCGAGCAGTTCTGCTCGTGATCGGCGTGCAGGACGAAGAGCTGGTCCAGTGCGCGCACGGTCGCCGGATCGGCCCGATACCGCTCGGCCGGCACGCCGAAGGTCATCCGCAGGAAATTCTCCACCAGGCCAAGGGAGTTGTCGGGATACAGCAGCGGATGGCCGACCGACTTCTGGTGGGCGTACGCCGCGATCGTCGGCAGCTTCGCGAGCAGCCGGACGGTCGCCAGGTCGATGTGATCGGGGTCCACCGCGTCGAGTGAATCCTGATAGAACGTCGACAGCGCCGATACTGCCGAGGACAACACCGCCATCGGGTGCGCGTCGCGCGGGAATCCGTCGAAGAATCGCCGCAGGTCCTCGTCCAGCATCGTGTGCCGGCTGATCCGCCCGCTGAAGTCCGCCAGCTCGGTAGCGGTGGGGAGTTCGCCGTAGATCAGCAGGTAGGACACCTCGGCGAATGTCGATTTCTCGGCCAGCTGGTCGATCGGATAACCGCGGTAGCGAAGGATGCCCGCATCGCCGTCGATGTAGGTGATCTGCGACCGGCACGATGCTGTGTTGACGAAACCGGGGTCGAACGTCACGATGCCGGACTTGCTCAGCAGGCCGGAGACGTCCGCACCGGGCGCGCCCTCGGTCGGCGTGACCAGGTCGAGGTCGTGGGTCGAGCCGTCACTGTCGGCTCGCCGCAACGAACCGGTGGCGTCAGGCATGGCTGCGGCCTCTCTGGGAGTTGCGCTGGCGGCGGATCAACGACTCGGCCGGGCCGGCGCTCAACCGGCCGGAGCGAACACTTCCAGCTCCACGTCGTCGGGATCGCGGAACTCCAGGATGAATCCGGCGCCGATGTCCTTGATCGGCTCGTGCGCGACACCGAGGCTGTCCAGGTGGGCCGCCGACGCCTGCAGCTCGGCCCGGTCCGCGACGGTGAAGCTGACGTGGTCCAGCCCGACCCGGTCGGCATCGAACCGGTCGCCGCCGGCTGCCGCCGGCCGCAGACCCAGCAGGCCGTCGCCGATCTTGTAGATGACGCCACCGTAGAGGAAGGCGAGTTGCTCTCGGGTCTGCGGATCGGCGTCCGGCGGCACCTCGGACGCGACCTCGAGGCCGAAGACGTCGTCGTAGAACTTCCGGGACCGCCCGATGTCGGTGACGGTCAGCCGGACGTGGGCGTAGCCCACCGCGGGGATTTTCATGCCCAGATCGTCGCACGGCCGCCATCGCGCGCCACCCGGGTGTCGCCCCCGCCGCGGACGTGGCCCGGGTCAGCCGGCTGTGACCGGTGTGCCCTGCGCCGACGCGAGCCGCCAGCCCGCGCCATCGCCGACGTAGACGTGCACGTAGCGGCTCGCAACCTCGAACGGCGCGCCGTCGACGGTGAACCGCAGCCGCGTCCGGCCGCTTA
>JBPCOR010000225.1:0-4692 GCA_051000035.1 Mycobacteriales bacterium
GGCATCTTCGCGGGCGGCTGGGGGGCGCAGCGCGCCGCGGTGTACGGCGTCGAGGAGGAGAATCTCGGCGCCTACTACGCCCAGCGCACGCTACTGAAGCGTGAGGTGTTACCCGAGCATGTGGCCAACGCCGTATTCGTGCTGTGCGGTCCGGAGCTGCGCCACACCACCGGGATGCACGTGCCGGTCGATGCCGGAGTCGCCGCGGCGTTCCTCCGGTGAGCGCCGAGCAACGGCCGGAATCTACGGCTCCAGCCGCGGCGCCGCCCCGCTCGCTGGCCCGCCCCTCGCGGCCGGTCGTCGGTCTGGTCGCCGGGGGGCTTGGTGCCTACTGGCCACAGTTCCCTGAGCTGTTACCGCAGCTGCGCCGGTCGGCGGCCACGGTCGCGGAGCGGGTCGAGCGCTTCGACGCCGAGGTCGTCGACGTCGGCTTCGTCTCCGACGCTGCGGAGGCCGACGCCGCGGCGGCCCGGCTGCGCCTGGCCGGTTGCGCCCTGATCGTGATCTTCCTCGCCACCTATACCACGGCGACCATGGTCGTGCCCATCGCACAGCGAACCGGGGCCGACGTACTGCTGCTCAATCTGCAGCCGACCGAATCCATGGACCACGCCAGCTTCGACACCGGCCGGTGGCTGGCCTACTGCGGCGCCTGCCCGCTGCCCGAGGTCGCGAACACCTTCCAGCGCTGCGGAATCCCGTTCCGCTCGGTGTCGGGCTACCTCGCCGACGAGCGAGCCTGGCTCCGGGTCGAGGGGTGGGTCAGGGCGGCGGGAGTCCGCCGGGTGCTCAGGACGGGGCGGCACGGCCTGATGGGTCACCTGTATCCGGGGATGTACGACGTGTCCACGGACCTCACGCTGGTACCGGCCCGGCTGGGCGGCCACGTGGAGGTGGTCGAATTCGACGACCTGCGGGTGCGCGTCGGGGCGGTGCAAGCGGACGAACTCGCGGCCAAACTGGACGAGGTCCGGCACACCTTCGAGCTGACCGACTCGGTGGATCCCGACGACCTGGCCTGGGCGGCCCGTGTCGCCATCGGTCTCGAGCGACTGGTCGCCGACTTCGCACTGGATTCCCTGGCCTACTACCATCGCGGCCTCGACGGCGAAATACACGAGCGGCTCGGTGCCGGGCTGATCCTCGGCGCATCCCTGCTGACCGCCGCCCACATTCCGACATGCGGCGAATACGAACTGCGGACATCGCTGGCCATGCTCGTCCTGGACCGGTTGGGCGCCGGCGGGTCGTTCACCGAACTGCAGGCACTGAACTTCACCGACCAGGTCGTCGAGATGGGTCACGACGGCCCGGCTCACCTGGCCATCAGCGATCGCCAGCCACTTCTTCGCGGGCTCGGCGTCTACCACGGGAAGCGCGGCTACGGCGTCTCGGTCGAGTTCGACGTGGCCCACGGTCCGGTCACCGTCTTCGGCATCACCCAGCTGCGGGACGGGAGCCTGCGGTTCGTCGCGTCCGAGGGCGTCGTCGTGGGCGGCCCGCTGCTGCAGATCGGCAACACCACCTCCAGGGTCGATTTCGGCCGGGACCCCGGCGAGTGGTGTGACGCCTGGGCGGCGACCGCCGTCGCGCACCACTGGGCGCTCGGCACCGGGCACCGCATCGGCGCACTGCGCGCTGTCGCCGAGCTGCTCGACATCGAGCTGGTGACCGTGTGAGACCCGCGCCGGCAGCGGCGTTCGACGGGTGACGCCGGTACGGGTTGTCGCGGTCGACCTGGGCGCATCGAGCGGCCGGGTCTTCGCCGCGGACATCGCCGCGGATCACCTGACGCTCGCCGAGATCGCGCGGTTCCCGAACGAGCCGGTTCGGGTCGGCGAGACGCTGCGCTGGGACATTCGCGGTCTGTACCGGGGAATGCTCGCGGGCCTGCGCGCCGCCGGGCGCGACCGGGCAATTGCCTCGGTCGGCATCGACTCGTGGGCGGTGGATTACGGCCTGCTGCGGGCCGACGGCACAATGATCGCCGATCCGGTCTGTTATCGGGACGGCCGGACCGCGAGCGTTTACGCCGAACTTGTCGAGAAGCTCGGCGCGGCCGAGCTGTATCGCCGCACCGGCATAGCCCTGCAACGCTTCAATACGCTCTACCAACTCGCCTGTGATGCTCGGTGCGGGCATCTCGACGCCGCCGCGAAGATGCTTCTCATCCCGGATCTGCTCGCCCATTTCCTCACCGGCGCGGTTGCTGCCGAGCAGACCAATGCCTCCACCACACAGCTTCTCGGTGTCGACGGGACGTGGGACGCCGACCTGCTGGCAGTCGCCGGAATCCCGCCAGCTCTGGTGGCCCCGATAGTGCCACCGGGGACAGGTCTGGGCGACATTCGCCACGAGGTTGCGGCCGACCTGGGAATGAGCACGCCGGTGCCGGTGCCGGTGACGGCCACGGCATCGCACGATACGGCGGCTGCGGTCGTCGCCGTGCCCACCGTCGGGCCGGACTTCGCATTCATCTCCTGCGGTACCTGGTCGCTCGTCGGGCTGGAGCTGGACGAGCCGGTTCGCACCGAGGCGGCGCGGCTGGCGTCGTTCACCAACGAGCGCGGGATCAACGGCACCACCCGGTTTCTGCGCAACGTGATGGGGCTGTGGCTGCTGCAGGAGTCGATCCGGACCTGGGAGCGGGCCGGGGAGGATGTCGAACTCACCGCGCTCATTGCCGGCGCGGCCGATTCGGAGCCATTGCGCGCGGTGATCGAACCGGACCTCCCGGAGTTTCTGGCTCCGGGAGATATGCCGGCCCGAATCGCGGCCGCCTGCCGGGAGCACGGGCAACCGGTGCCCGGCACCCCGGCCAGCTTGACCAGATGCATCCTCGACAGTCTCGCCGTCGCCTACCGGCGGGCGCTGCGCGATGCTCGGGCGCTGACCGGCCGCCACATCGACGTCCTGCACGTCGTCGGCGGAGGTGTGCGCAATCGCCTGCTGTGTCAGCTCGTCGCGGACGCCTGTGCCCTGCCGGTCGTGGCCGGCCCGGTCGAGGCCGCCGCCCTGGGCAACGCTCTCGTCCAGGCCCGCGCGCTCGGGGTGGCCAGCGCCGACCGGTGGGAGCTGCGCTGGTTCGTCGCCGACCAGATCGAGCTGGATCATTTCCAGCCCCGCCCGCCGATGACGACGCGATACGCCGAGGCGGCCGCTGCCCTGGACGCGCGCTGCACATGATCGGGCCCGGCGTTACCCGGAGCGCGGAAAGCGATCGTCGGGCAGGACGTCGCCGGGCCGCAATGCCAGCGGATCGGTCACCACGTGTGATCCGCCGGTGAATATGGTGTCGGCATCGGTATAGATCACGACATGCGCGACGCGCGGATCGGCGGTGTCGTTGGCGTTTGCCGTGTGCGCTGTGAACGCATTGTGGAAGGTGCAGTCGCCGGCTCGTAGGGGCAGCGTGACCCGCTCGGCAAATTCCAGTTCCGGCCACATGCCGACCAGGGACCTCGAGTCGTTCAGGTTCTGCGCGTGCAGGTCACGCCGCCGATGGCTGCCCGGGATGAACGTCATGCAGCCCCGCTCGACCGGCACGTCCACCAGGGCGATCCAGGCCGACAGCGCGTGCTCGCTGCGGTGCGGCCAGTAGGGCCGGTCCTGGTGGAACTCGGTGGGCGCGCCGTTGTGCGGCGGCTTGATCAACATCTGGTCGTGCCACAATCGGAGCGGCACCCCGGCGAGCCTGGCGGCGATTCCCGCCAGCCGCTTGTTCAGGGTCAGCTCGGCGATGGCCGGGTCGGCCCGCCACACGTCGACGAACTGGCTGAACACCTGCTCCGTCGACAACGCGGTGCCGTGCTCGGAGAAATGCAGCAACGCCTCCCGGTATCGCTGCACCTCCGCCGGGGTCAGCACCTGGGTCACCCGGACGAAGCCCCGGTCCCGATACGATTCGACCTGCCGGTCCGTCACGGCCGCGGCCGATGTCGGCTCAGATGTGTCAACTGTCATGGCCCGAGCATGGACCGTTCGACGCCACTCCGACCTTGACGATGCAGGCCCACTGATAGCACGATCCTGACATGGGTACGTCAGCTACCGATCTGCTGGAGCGGCATCGTGGCGGCGACATCCTTCCTGCCGGTCGAGCTTTCGGAGCCGAGGTGGTCCCGGTACCGGTCTCGACCGGCCCGCACAGTCACGACTTCTGCGAACTCGCCATAGTCCTGGCCGGCTCCGGCCGGCACGGCACCCGCCACGACGACGTGGTTGTGGCCCGCGGTGACGCTGTCGGGGTCCGACCCTGCGACTGGCATCAATGGCACGAACCCGTCGGACTGACCGTCGCCAACGTCTACGTCGACCAGGCCCTGCTGCGAACCGGCGTTGCACCGGTCGCGACCAACCCGGTGCTGCGCATGTTCGCCTGGCCGGTGCCGGCGCTGCCGGCGCCGGGGATTGCTCGCCTTGCCGCCGGCGACCTGCACCGCGTCGAGGACGCCGTCGCCGCGCTCGCGTCCGCCGGAGCACCCGACGCCGATGCATCGCGCCGCGATGCCGACGACATCGCCGACCTGGGCCACCTGCTCGTGATCCTCGGCATCGTGGCGGCTGCGCTTCCGGTGCACGCGGCCGGCCGGGCGGCTGCCGCTCCGGTCGACGCCGTACGGATTCTCGAGGAAGATCTCGCGGCGCCGTGGACCGTCGCCGCGCTGGCCCGGGCCGTCGGTCTCAGCCCCG
>JBPCOR010000249.1:0-7433 GCA_051000035.1 Mycobacteriales bacterium
GCGCAGTCCACCCGAGCGGGCCGCAGGGCCTCGGTGAGCGCAACGTCCTGCAGAGCGTGCCGCCGACGGCACGGTTCGCAGGAAGCAAGACCCGGCGGGGCGGGCGATCAGCCAGGCGCGGTCCTCAGCCTGCGACGGCGGGTGTCGCCACGACCCGGCGGCGTTCGGGGAAGAAGCAGGCGTGCTCCTGCCCGTGCTCGCCGAACGGCTCGAGCTGCGGCCGCTCGGTACGGCAGCGCTCGGAGACGAAGGGGCACCGCGCGGCGAAGAGACAGCCCGGGTCGTCGGCGAGCTCGGACAGCGGCTCGGTAGGCATCAGCCGGTCGGCGCCGGGCTCCTCCAGGCCGTGCAGCACCGGAATCGCCGATAACAGGCACTGCGTATAGGGATGCACCGGGTCGGCGATCACGGCGTCGGTCGGGCCGTGCTCGATGACCTGGCCGCGGTAGATGACGTAGAGCTCGCCGTCGGCACCGACGTAGCGCGCCGTTGCGACGTCGTGGGTGATGAACAGGACGCTCACGCCGACGTCGGCACGCAGCCGGCGCAGCAGATCGAGGATCCCGAGCCGCAGCGACACGTCGATCATCGACACCGCCTCGTCGGCGACGAGCACGTCGGGGTCGACGGTCAGCGCACGAGCGATGACGACGCGCTGGCGCATTCCACCGGAGAGCTGGTGCGGGTAGCGCGGCAGCACGTAGCCGGGGTCGAGGCCGACCAGTCCCAGCACCTCATCGGCCCGGCGCCGCAGCCAGGACCCGTCCCGCCCGGTCTGCTTGGCCCGCAGCGCCAGCGGTGCCTCGAGCGTCGTCTGCACGGTTGCCGTCGGGTGCAGCGCCGAGGACGGATCCTGGTGGATCAGCTGGATCCGCCGGAAGATCGGCTCGCGGGCCCGTGGGCGCAGCTGCGCCAGGTCGGTCCCGCCGGCGACGAGCCGGCCGGCGTCGAACGTCTCCAGCCCGGCGAGAATCCGGCCCAGCGTGGTCTTGCCGCACCCGGACTCGCCGATGAAGGACACGGCGCCGGCCCTGGGGATCACGAAATCCACGCCGCGCAGCGCGTGCACCCGCCCGCCGGCGAGCACGCCGCCGCGGGCGGTGAAGGATTTCTCGATTCCCTCGGCGTGGATGGCGATCCCGCCGGCGGCCGGCTGGGCGGTCATGCCGCCTCCGCGCCGGAACATACGTCCGCGGTGCTCACCTGGCCACGCCCTCCTCCGGTGCTGCTGCGGCGAGGTCCGCCGCGGCGGCCCGCACCTCCGTGTCGCCGTATTCGTCGTCAGCGACGGCGTGGCAGGCAACCAGCCGGCCGTCGGCACCGGCGATCAGCGGGGGCTCGGTGTCGATGCATGCCGGCAGGGTGAGCTTCGCGAAAACCGCGCACCGCTCGCGGAAGACACAGCCCTGCGCCAGGATCGTCCCCAACGTCGGGGGCCGGCCCGGAAGCGCCTGGGCGCCAGCCGGATCGCCGTGCAGCCGCGGCATCGCCGCGAGCAGCGCCCGGGTGTACGGATGGCGTGGCGCCCGCAGCACGTCGACGGTGCCGCCCTGCTCGACCAGCCGGCCGCCGTACATCACCGCGATGCGGTCGGCGACCTCGGCCACCACGCCGATGTCGTGCGTGACGACGAGGGTGGTGAGCCCGCGCTCGGTGTGCACGTCGCGGATGATCTGCAGGATGTTGGCCTGCGAGATCATGTCCAGCGCGGTCGTCGGCTCGTCGAGCACCAGCACGTGCGCGTTGAGCACCAGGGCGAACATGATGCCGACCCGCTGGCGCATCCCGCCGGACAGCTCGTGCTGGTAGGCGTCGAGGACACGCTTGGAGTCCAGCCCCATCCGCTCGAGCAGCGCCGCCGCCTGCCGAACGAGCGCGGGCTTGTCGTCGACGTCGTGCGAGCGGGCGAGATCGAGCAGCTGCTTGCCGATGGTCTTCAGCGGATTCAGCGAATTCTGCGCCGCCTGAAAGACGTAGCCGATCTTCGCGCCGCGGACCGCGCGGATCTCCTTGCGCGGCATGCCGACGACGTTGCCGATGCCCTCGATCGTGATGCTGCCCTCGGTGACCCGGCCGGGCTGCTGCACCGCACCGAGCAGGGCGAGCGCGAGCGTCGACTTGCCGGACCCGGATTCGCCGACCAGGCCGGTGATCGAGCCCGCCGCCAGATCCAGGTTGACCCCGGCGACGGCGGCGAGCTCCTCGCCGCCGCTCCGGTAGGCGATGCTCAGATCGCGCAGCACCACACCCGGACCGGTCACGGCAGCGGCCGCGGTAACGGGCACCTCAGCTGTCCCGCAGCCGCGGGTTGAAGACCTCGTCCATCGCATCGACGAGGAGCACGACGCCGAGGGTCAGCACCAGGATCGCGAGCAGCGGCGCGAGCAGGTAGAACAGCCCCGCGCCGGTCTGCGTCACGCCGTTGCTGACCGCGAGGTAGATCATCACGCCCCAGTTGGCCGCCTTGAACGGCAGCACGCCGAGGTAGAAGAGCCCGACCTGGGAGTAGATGAATGTGGTCACGCCGATCAGCAGGTTCATCGCGACGTACGGCGCGATGTTGGGCAGCAGCTCGCGGCGGATCACATGGGACGTCGACAGGCCCAGGCCCCGGGCGGCCTCGATGAACCCCCGCTCGCGCAGCGACAGCGTCTGGGCGCGCACCGACCGGGCGAGCCCGCCCCAGCCGGTGATGCCCAGCACCAGGCCCATCTGCAGGGCCGACCCGAATTTCCACACCGTCGAGAGCACCAGCAGCAACGGGAAACCCGGGATCGTCAGCACGAAGTCGGTGATCCGCATCAGCGACGAGTCGGCGAAACCGCGCCGGTAGCCGGCGTACAGGCCGATCCCGGTACCGAGCACGACGGTCAGCAGTGCCGCGAGTGCCGCGGCCACCAACACGTACCTCGTCCCGGTTACCAGTAGCGCCAGCACGTCGACGCCCTGAAAGTCCGTGCCGAGCGGGTGGGCGAGGCTCGGTCCGGACAGCAGCAGGTTGGGATCGGCGGGCAGGTGCTCGGGGTAGAGATACGGTCCGATGACGCCCACCACGACGAAAGTCGCGACGATGACGGCGCCGAGCAGCCGGGACGGCTTGCGCAGCAGCACCCGCAGCAGGTTGCGCCAGAAACCCCGCCGCTGCGGCACCGCACTTTGAGTGGTGCCGCCACCGACAGCGGGTAGTTCTAGAACGGTCGTCATGGCATCACGCCGCATTCGTGCGGCGGACCCGCGGGTCGACGACGGTGTAGAGCAGGTCGGCGGCGATATTCGCGAGGATCACCGCGCAGGTGATGAGCAGGAACGCGCCACTCATCTCCGGGTAGTCACGCTGGCCAATGCTGTTGACGAGCAGCGCGCCCATGCCCGGGTAGTTGAAGGCGTTCTCGATGAATACCGCACCGCCGAACATGAAACCGAGTGAGAGCGCCAGTACGGTGAACAGCGGCAGGATGGCGTTGCGGGAGATGTACCGGAAGACGATGCCCGGGGTGAGACCACGCAGCTCGGCGGCGAGGATGAAATCTTCGCCGAGGACGGAGACCACCGCCGATTTCATCGTCAGCAGATAGCCGCCGAAGCTCGACAGCGCGAACGCGAACGCCGGCAGCACCGCGTGGCTGATCAGCGAGGCGATGTAGGCGTAGGTGAAACCGGGTGCGATCAGGCTGTTGACGTCGCCGGAGGAGAACAGCGGCCACTTCACGGTCAGCAACGTGACCAGGATCAGCGCCATGACGTACTGCGGGATGCCGTGCAGCAGCGAGCCGAAGATCGACAGGCCGTCCCCGATCCGGCTGGAGCGCTTCATCGCCGCGACCACGCCGAGGACGACGCCGAGCACGAAGGACAGCAGGACCCCGGCGAGCACCAGGCCGAAGGTCCACTTGGCCGCGGACAGCACCTCCTTCGCGACGCTCACCCCCTGTGCGCTCACGGACCTGCCGAGGTCGAAATGCACGAGCTGGCCGAGATAGTGGATGTACTGCGACCACATCGAGCCGTGCGGGATGAAGCCGTAGGTCACCTGGACCTGGCGGGCCGCGGCGTCGGGTGAGAAGCCCTTCTCGATCAGCAACTCATACTGCGTCTGCACCGGGTCACCGGGCATGTTGTGGACCAGCACGAAGGTGAACGTCGTGACGATCCACACCATGACCAGGCCACGCAGGACGTGACCCGCGAGCCGGCGAATCGACGATGGCATAGCCCGATCCCGGCGCTACTTCTTCTTGATGTAGCCGAGCTGCATCCACACACCGGGCGAGAGGCGCAGCACGTCGGAGTCATTCTTGGGGAAGTTGTCATAGCGCGACGTGGAGAGGAACTGCACGTTGGTGTAGTCCCACATCTGAATCATCGGCAGCTGTGAATTCGCGATCGTGGCCAGCTTCTGCACGACCGGCTTCTGCTGCGCGAGCGGCAGCGAAGACAGCTGGTTGGTCAGCGCTCCGGGATCGACCGTGCCGACACCGGGCACCGTCTGCATCTGCGGGCTGCCCATCCAGTTGCCGTCCTTGCCCGCGGCCGAGTGCTTGACGGTGTGACCGAAGACGTTCCACCCGTTCGACGGGCCATAGAGCCGCTGGTAGGCGTTGTAGTTCGAGGGGCCGAGCGCCACCAGCCAGAAACCGACGGCGAATTTCCCGGCGGCCAGATCCGACAGGTAGGTCGCGTAGTCCGCGGAGGTCACCGACTTCGACGAGATGCCGAAACTCGTCAGCTGGTTGGTGATCGACTGCACCCCGGCGATCCAGTCGGAGAAGCCGGTCGGCACCTGGATATTGACGGTGAACTGCTTCCCGTCGGACATCATCCACTTGCCGCCGCTCTGCTTCATCCCGGCCGCGGTGAATTCGGCGGCGGCCTTGCTCGTGCTCACGTCGTAGGGGTTGAGCTTCGCGGTGAAGTCGCTGCCGAGCTGCTCCTTGGCCGCCGGCGCGATCAAGCCGGTCGTGACCGTCGACGCCGTACCCGATTCGGGCTCCCCGATCTTGGTGACCTGCTTGCGGTCGATCAGGTAGGCCAGCCCGCGGCGCACGTGCACGTTGTCGAACGGCTTGTCGCTGAAGTTGAAGGCAAGCGACGCCGCGACCGGGCTGAATCCGGTCACCGAGGCGTTGCCGGATTTCGCCAGGATCTTCTTGACCACGTTGGTCGGGGTCGAGGTGTACGGCGCGGCGTCCAACCTGCCGGCGATCAGGTAGTTCCAGATCTGGTCGTTGCCGGAGTAGTTGAGCAGCTCCACGGTGCTGGGCGCGACCTCGTCGGCGCCCCAGAAGTACTTGTTCTTCAGCAGCACGGCGGCCGACGGGGTGACCCGCTCCAGCGAAAACGGCCCGCAGGACAGATCCTTCTTCGGGCCGAAGTCGACGAGCTTCTTGCCCAGCGAGGTGATCGTGCCCTGAGCCTTGGTCGACGCGGCGCCGGAGCCGCTGGTCGCGGCGGTGATGGTCTGCCAGATGTCCTTGGGCAGCTCCGGGCCGAAGACCTTGTCCGGCACCACGGACATGGTGAGGACGTTGCGTTCGAACGTGTTGTTCGCGGTACCGCCGGCCTGGTCGAACTCCACCTTCTTGGGCCCGAGCACCTTGACGGCACCGAGCCCGCCGGAGGCCCCCGGTGTGACGACGAAGGCGCCGCCGCCCTGCGTGAAGGCGACCGCCGCGGAGGTCTTGACATCGGTGGCGGTCACGTCGCTGCCGTCGGACCACTTCGCCTTGGGCTGGATGTCGACGGTGAGTTTCGTGCCGTCGGCGGACAGCTGCCACTTCGACCCCACACCGGGGTAGTAGACGTCGGGGTTGGTCAGCGAGTTCTTCGGCCAGGCGAGGGTCTCGGAGTTGTACCCCGAGAAGGAATTGCTCTCGCCGTTGTACGGGTTGATCGGCGCGTTGACGTTGATCGGGTGGTCGCCGTCGATGGTGGTGAAGACGCCGCCGTCACTCCCGGCGGGCGCGCCACCACCGCCGCCGCCCCCGCCCCCGCTGGCGCCGGTCCCGGTGCTGCCCCCGCCGGTGCTCGGAGTCTTGTCGGCGCAGGCGGCCAGCACGGGTCCGGCGGCCAGGATGGCGGCGGTGAGGGCGACGGCTGTCCTCTTCATGCGCGTACTCCTTCGATCCCCGCCGCGCGGCCAGCGCGGCGGCAAGCATTGACCCTATGCGGAGCAGATCAGAAAATAAGTTACCTCAGTCCGGCACGCTGGAACAGCCTTGCCTCCGACGACGCGCGGTCAGGTGCGCGGCGGGCGGGTACGACGTCCGCCCGACGGGCGGGCTCGGCGTCCGCCCGACGGGCGGCGGCTGCCGCCGAAGCCGCGCCGCGTGCCTGCCTGCCTGCCCGACTAGCCTCGCGGTTGTGACGACGACCGGAACCGTACGGCTGACGCAGTACGCACACGGCGGCGGGTGTGCGTGCAAGATCCCGCCGGGTGAGCTCGAGGATGCGCTCGCCGTACTGGTCGACGGCGGAGCGCCGGATGGCGCCTTGGGTGAGCTGATCGTCGGCCTCGGCGACGGGGACGACGCGGCGGTCGTGTCGCTCACCGGCGGCCCCTGCCTGGTGACGACCACCGACTTCTTCACGCCCGTCGTCGACGACCCCTATGACTGGGGCCGGATCGCCGCGACCAACGCACTTTCCGACGTCTATGCCATGGGCGGGCGGCCCGTGGTCGCCCTGAACCTGCTGTGCTGGCCCCGCGACGTGCTGTCCTATGACCTCGCCCGGGAGGTACTGCGGGGCGGGTTGGACGCGTGCCGGGCGGCCGGCTGCCACCTCGCCGGCGGCCACAGCGTCGATGACCCGGAGCCCAAGTACGGTCTGGCCGTCACCGGTGTGGTCGACCCGACGCGGATGTTGCGCATCGACGCCGGGGCGGCCGGCGTACCGCTGTCGCTGTCCAAGCCGCTCGGGCTCGGCGTGCTCAACGCCCGGCACAAGGCGAGCGGCGAGGTGTTCGGGCAGGCGATCGAGGTGATGACGACCCGAAACGACGTTGCCGCGCGGGCCGCCGTGGAGGCCGGCATCGTGGCGGCGACGGACGTCACCGGTTTCGGGCTGCTCGGTCACGCACTCAAGCTCGCCCGGGCGAGCGGTGTGACGGCCGTGATCGACGCGGCGGCGGTGCCGTATCTCGACGGCGCCCGGGACGCACTCGCCGCGGGCTACGTCAGCGGCGGCACCCGCCGCAACCTGGACTGGGTTCGCCCGTACGCCGATCTGTCCACTGTGGACGAGGACGAGGCGCTGTTGCTCGCCGACGCGCAGACCTCGGGTGGGTTGCTGCTCGCCGGGGAGATCACCGGAGCGGCGGTGATCGGCGAACTGCGCCCGCGCGGCGATCACCTGCTCGTCGTGCGCTAACCGGGCCCGGCGCTGCGGACCGGCGGCGCCCGCGCTGCGGACCGGGTGCCCGCACGGACCGGGTG
>JBPCOR010000282.1:0-3016 GCA_051000035.1 Mycobacteriales bacterium
GTGATCGTCGTCCTCGCCGGTACCGCTGCCGCGCTCACGATCCCGCACCGCACCGGCACGCCAACCGGCGTCGCACCGGGTCCCATCGCAGCACCCGGCGACCCGACGCCCGCGACCCGTCCACCCCTGCCCACGCCGAACGCAGAGCAAACCCTGAGCTGGCACGGCGTCGAGGTCAGGGTCCCGGCGACGTGGAAGCCGAATGCGATCCGGTGCGCCACCCCGGTTCAGGACACGGTCATCTTCGAGGACGGCGCCGTCGACAACTGCTTGCTCCTCCGCCCGCGCGCGGGGCTGAACGTCGTCCGGCTCGGCACCACCGCCGAGTCCGTCAAGCCGGAGGCGCGGGACCACCAGCCGCGCCGGACCGTGGAGAAGTCGGGGGCATTCGTCGGCGTCGAGGCGCCGGACGTCGCGACGATCAACCGGATCCTCGCAACGGTGCACGTCGTCGCCGCCGACGGCAACGCCTGCCCGTCGCGCGTCGCGACCCTCGCGCCGCCCGTCACCCGCGGGCCCGCCCAATCCCATCTGGTCGACACCGGCGCCGTACAGGGAAGCATCTGCCGCTACTCCAACCAGTGGCTCGCGCGCTCGGTGCCACTCGGGGTCACCGCGGCGAGTCGGCTCGCGTCCCAGCTGCGCGAGCTCCCGGCGGGCGCCGGCAGGCCCGGCGGACGCTTCTCGGAAGCGGCGTCCGCATGTGCTGAGGACCGGCGCCGCGGTTTCCTGGTCCGGCTCTGGTACGACGGTGCCGACCGCTACAGCACCGACGTGTGGGTGCACATCACCGGCTGCGACGGGCTGACCGCGGCGGTCGACGGGCTGACCAGCAAGGTGACCGAGGCGCTGATCACGACGCTTGTCGACGCGGCCGGTTTCGACGGCGGATTCCCCGGCTCGGTGCACTGACGACAGTCACGCCGAGCGGGCGAGGGGGCAGCAGCCGACCGGGCAGGTGTCGTAGGACGGCCCGAGGACGCCGAGGGCACGGCGCGGGCAGCCGGCCGTCGTCCGCTCCAGCACGAGCTCACGCACCATCGAGACGAAGCGCGGGTCGGTGCCGGCCGTGCCCGCCCGCGCGAACGCGATCCCCCCCTCGCGCGCGGTTGCCGCGGCCTCGACGTCGAGGTCCCACGCCACCTCCAGGTGGTCGCTGACGAAGCCCACCGGTGAGACGACGACACCCGGCACTCCGTCGGCGGCGAGCGCGCGGATCCGGTCCCTCACGTCCGGGCCGAGCCACGGCGTGCGCGGTGACCCGCTGCGCGACTGCCAGGCCAGCTCCCACGGCACATCCGGCGCACCCGCGGCCGCGACCAGGCCGGCCGCCTCGGTCAGCTCGGTGACGTAGAGGTCGCCGGCCGGCCCGCTCGTCCGCGCCATCGCCATCGGGATGCTGTGGGCGGTGCAGATCAGCTGGCTGCCGGCCGGCATCCCGGCCAGCGCGGCGCGGACACCGTCGGCGGTCGGCTCGATGAAGCCGGGATGGTTGAAGTAGTGCCGAATCTTTTCGATCGTGGGCGCATCGGCGCCGACCGCGGCACAGGCCGCGGCGATGTCCTGCTGGTACTGCCGGCACGCGGAGTAGGAGCCGTACGCGCTCGTCACGAACGCCAGCGCGCGCCGTACGCCGCCGGCCGCCATCTCCGCGACGGCGTCGGTGAGGTACGGCGCCCAGTTGCGATTGCCCCAGTAGACAGCCAGCTCCGGCCCGTGCGCGGCGAGGTCCGCCCGCACCGCGGCGAGCAGCTCCCGGTTCTGCTCGTTGATCGGGGACACCCCGCCGAAGTGGTAGTAGTGCTCGGCGACGGCGGCCAGCCGCTCGTCGGGGATCCCGCGACCGGCGGTGACGTTGCGCAGGAACGGCAGCACGTCATCGGGTCCCTCGGGACCGCCGAAGGAGACGAGCAGCAGGGCGTCGTACGCCGGATCGCCCGCAGCGTTCATCCGGGGCCCCCGCGCAAGCGTGAGCGCAGCGAGCGGTTCCGTGGGGTATTCACGCACCCACCGCGTGGTAGCCGCCGTCGACGTGCACGATCTCCCCGGTGGTCGCGGGGAACAGGTCGGACAGCAGCGCCACCGTCGCACGCGCGGCGGTGGAGAAATCGGTGTTGTCCCAGCCGAGCGGCGCCCGCGCGCCCCACGCCGCCTCGAACTGTTCGGCCCCGGGGATCGCCCGCATCGCCATCGACTTCAGCGGGCCGGCCGCGATCAGGTTGACCCGCACGCCCCGGGGCCCCAGCTCGCGGGCGAGATAGCGGGCCGCCGACTCCAGCCCGGCCTTGGCGACGCCCATCCAGCCGTACGGCGGCCAGGCGACGCTCGCGTCGAAGTCGAACCCCACGACCGACGCCGGGTCGGCCAGCAGCGGCAGGCAGGCCCGGGTCAGCGACGCCAGCGACCACGTCGACACCTGCAGCGCCGTCGCGGCATGCTCCCACGCCACGTCGACGAATCCCTCGCCGAGCGCCTCCTGCGGGGCGAACGCGATCGCGTGCACGACGCCGTCGAGGCGCTCGACGTGCTCGCGCAGCCGCCCGGCGAGTGATCCGAGCTGCTCGTCGTCGGTCACGTCGAGCTCCAGCAGCGCCGGCTCGGTCGGCAGCTTCCTGATCACCCGGCGGGTGATCGACAGACCGCGGCCGAAATTCGACACGACGACCTGGGCACCGTGCTGCTGCGCGGCTTTGGCCGTGGCAAAGCCGATCGAGCTCTCGGTCAGAACGCCGGCGATGAAGATGCGCTTGCCGGCAAGCAGCCCAGTCATGTGATGACTCCTTCTGCGGGTGCGGTCGGGGACGCTTCCTCAGTGACCCATCCCGAGGCCACCGTCGACGGGCAGCACGGCACCGGTGATGTAGGCACCTGTGTCGCCGGCGAGGAACGCCACCGTACCGGCGACCTCCTGGATCGTCCCGTACCGGCGCATCGGCACCTGGGCGAGGATTTCGGTGCGCCGCTTGTCCGCCAGGACGGCCGTCATGTCGGTGTCGATGAAACCGGGCGCGACCAC
>JBPCOR010000347.1:0-3361 GCA_051000035.1 Mycobacteriales bacterium
GCCGTGGTGTCCCGGTGTTGCCGGTGGCAACCAACCGCCAGTGCGCACCGGCGCGTTCGTCACGAGGAGGCGGCGGTCTCCTAGGGTTGCCAGCAACACAGCCAGCCAGGCAACCACCCGGTCAGCACCACAGCCCGTCGGGGAGGGCACAGTGCCCGACGACGACGACGACGACGACGCGCCGGCGGGCGCCGCGCAGCCCGCAGACCGGATCTGGACCGTCCCGAACGCGCTGAGCGTCGCCCGGCTGATCGGCGTCCCGATCTACCTGTGGTTCCTGCTCGGACCGCGTTACGACGCGGCGGCGCTCGGCGTCATCGCCTTCTCCGGACTGACGGACTACCTCGACGGCAAGATCGCCCGGGCGCTCGGGCAGATCAGCCGGATCGGCACCCTGCTCGACCCGGCCGCGGACCGTCTCTACGTCTTCGCGACGCTCGTCGCCTTCGCCATCCGCGGCATCGTGCCGTGGTGGCTCGCGGTCGTGCTGGTCGCGAGGGACGTCGTGCTCGGTTGTCTCATCCCGGTCCTGCGGCGGCACGGCTACGGGCCGCTGCAGGTGCACTATCTGGGCAAGGCCGCGACCTTCAACCTGATGTACGGCTTCCCGCTGCTGCTGCTGGCCGACGTGCTCGGTGGTGGCGCTGGGGATGTCATCCGCCCGATCGCCTGGGCCTTCACCCTGTGGGGCACCGGGCTGTACCTGTGGGCCGCGGTGCTCTACGTACGGCAGGTCATCGGCATCGTCGCGTCGACGCCGGTCGTCCGCGCACCGTCATCGTCGTAACGGAAGGCATGTGCAACGGCGGCTCGATAGGCTCGTCGCGGCCTGCCCGTGCGCCGGCGCGGCTCGAGTTGGAGGATCCCCACGTGAGCACACCCGACGACCTGCGCTATACCGCCGAGCACGAGTGGGCCCGTCGTAGTGACGACGGCTCGGCGGTGCGACTCGGCAGCACCTATTTCGCCCAGCAGCAGCTCGGTGACGTCGTCTACGTCTCGCTGCCGACCGTCGGGCAGGCTGTCGATGTCGGCGCCGCGATCGGGGAGGTCGATTCGACCAAGAGCGTGTCGGACATCTACGCGCCCATTGCCGGCACGGTGCGCGCGTGCAACGACTCGCTCTCCGATCAGCCCGACCTGATCAACTCCGATCCGTACGGCCGGGGCTGGATCGTGGAGATCGAGATCGCCGATCCGTCCGCCCTGGACACGATGCTCGACGCCACGGCCTACCAGGGGATGATCGTCCCGCAGTAGCCGGCCTGCGGCAGTCGCGACAAAGCCTGCACGTCGACCTTCGGTTGACCCTGCCGACGCGGCGTCGTTACCCTCGCCCAACCGCGCTCGCCGGCGGGCCGGTGTCCGGATCGCATCCATGACCGAACGACGACGACGAAGGCAGGTCGAATGGTGGCGTGTCCTCGCTGTGGCCACAACAATCCCGACGAGGCGCGGTTTTGCTCGCACTGCGGGGCACAACTGACGCGGGGCGATGCTCCGCTGGCGGAGACGACGCCGATCCTGCGGGCCGCCGCGGCCAGCCCGGCCGCCGGCGAGGAGGGCGCCGACGACGACCTCGACAGCTCGTTGGCCGAGTCGCTCGACGCGCTGCCCGTCGGCACCGCCCTGCTGGTCGTCAAGCGCGGCCCGAACGCCGGGAGCCGGTTCTTGCTCGACCGCGACGTGACGACGTCCGGGCGGCACCCGGACAGCGACATCTTCCTCGACGACGTCACCGTCTCGCGCCGGCACGCCGAATTCCGGCGCGCGGAGGGGGGCGGCTTCACCGTCGCCGACGTCGGCAGTCTCAATGGCACCTATCTGGAGCGGGAGCGGATCGAGACAGCACCGCTCGTCAGCGGTGACGAGGTGCAGATCGGGAAGTTCCGCCTGGTGTTCCTGACCGGCACCCAGCAGGGCACCCAGCAGGGCGGCGACCGGAGCGGGGACCGCGAGCGGTGAGCTCGACCGAGTCGGCTCGCGCCTTCATGGCGATCGGCGAGGTGCTCGGGATCCTGCGCGGGGAGTTCCCCGACATCAAGGTCTCCAAGATCCGGTTCCTCGAGGCGGAGGGTCTGATCAGCCCCGAGCGATCGCCGTCGGGGTACCGAAAATTCTCCCGGCAGGACGTCGCTCGGCTGCGTTACGTCCTCGCCGCGCAGCGGGACCGGTACCTTCCGCTGCGCGTCATCAAGGACAACCTGGACGCGATCGACCGGGGGCTGGACGTCCCCGCCGATCCGGCCGACGAGCCCCGCCCGGCGCGCACCCTGCGGATCGCCACCGGCGGGCCGGACCCAGCCGAATTCGCCCCGCCGTCCGCCCGGGTGCGGCTGACCCGCTCGGAGCTGGCTCGCACCACCGAGCTCACCGAGTCACAGCTGGTCGCACTCGAACAGTTCGGCCTGGTGTCCTCGCGTTCGGGCTATTTCGACGCGACCGCACTCGACATCGCCCAGACTGTCGCCGGATTCGCCCGCTACGGCTTCGAAGCCCGTCACCTGCGCGGCTTTCGGGCCGCGGCCGACCGGGAGATCGGCCTGGTCGAGCAGGTCGTGACTCCGCTGCTGCGCCAGCGGGGGCCCGAGGCACGGTCTCGCGCCGACGACGCGGCGCAGGAGCTTGCCGCGCTGTCGGTCCGGCTGCACGCCGCGTTGGTCAGGGCGGGGTTGGACCGGCCCTGACCGCTCGACCGGGTCCGCTGAGGACCGTGTGCGGGGCGGCGGCCGGCGTATTCGATTCAGCGTGTGCGGGTCCTGCGCCGCCCCGGTCGCGGTGTTAGCGTCGGGCGGGGTGTTCGCGCGGGTGCCGCGTGACGAAGTCGGCGAAGGGCGAGCCGCGATGATGGAGCTACGGGTCGTCGGCCTGCGGGTCGAGCTTCCGGTCAATACGCCACTCGTGCTGCTGAAAGAGACCGAGGGGGAACGATATCTGCCCATCTGGATCGGCGCGCCGGAGGCATCGGCGATCGCCCACCAGCAGCAGGGCGTCCAGCATCCGCGGCCGATGACCCACGACCTCCTGCGTGACGTCATCTCGGCCTTGGGCGGTGAGTTGGAGTCCGTGTTGATCACGGAGATGCGGGACAACACCTATTTCGCCGAGCTGGTTTTCGCGGGCGGGTTGCGGGTCAGCGCCCGGCCGTCCGACGCGATCGCGCTCGCGCTACGAACCGAGGCGAAGATCTACGGCGAGGAGGAGATGCTTGATGCCGTCGGCATCCTGATCCCGGACGCCCCGGAGGAACGCCAGGAGGACCAGGTCGAGAAGTTCCGGGAATTCCTTGACCAGGTTTCACCGGAGGACTTCGCCGGATCCTGATCGGCCGCTGTCGCCGACGGACGTTCCGAGTTGCCGA
>JBPCOR010000374.1:0-2559 GCA_051000035.1 Mycobacteriales bacterium
AGGGGCGGGCGGTCGCGGCCACCGCGTCGAGTTTCTTCAGGCCATCGCCGGTGCAGAAGATCACGGCCTCCGCATCCGGATCCAGCCGACCGGCGGCGAGCAGCTTTTGCAGCACCGCCACGGTCACCCCGCCCGCGGTATCAGTGAAGATCCCGGTCGTGCGGGCGAGCAACATGATCCCGGCCCGGATGTCGTCGTCGCCGACGGCCGCCATCCCGCCGCCGGTACGCCGCGCCACGTCGATCGCATACGGCCCGTCGGCGGGATTGCCGATGTTGAGCGACTTGGCGATGCCCGTCGGCTTCACCGGCCGTACGACGTCATGCCCCTCGTCGTACGCCGTCGCGATCGGCGCGCACCCGGCCGACTGGGCGCCGTACATCCGCACCGTCGCCGGCCCGACCAGACCGATGCGGGCGAACTCGCCGAATGCCTTGTCGATCTTGGTGAACTGCGAGCCCGACGCCATCGGCACGACGACCTGGGCCGGCAGCCGCCAGCCCAGCTGCTCGGCGACCTCGTAACCCAGCGTCTTGGATCCCTCCGCGTAGTACGGCCGGACATTCTGGTTGACGAACGCCGTGTCCTGGAATTCGTCGGTCTCGGCGAGCTCGGAGGTGAGCCGATTGACGTCGTCGTACGAGCCGTCTACGGCGACGAGGGTGCCGCCGTAGACCGCGGTCTGCACGATCTTCGCGGCTTCCAGGTCGGCCGGGACGAAGACGACCGACTCGATACCGGCCCTGGCGGCGTGTGCCGCGACGGAGTTTGCGAGGTTGCCGGTCGACGCGCCTGCCAGCCGGGTCAGGCCGAGCGCGCGGGCCGCGGTCGCGGCCAGCGACACCACCCGGTCCTTGAACGAGTGGGTGGGGTTCGCCGAGTCGTCCTTGACCCACAGGCGCCGCATGCCGAGCTCCGTGGCGAGACGATCGGCCCGGATCAGCGGGGTCAGGCCGGGATCCAGACTCACCCGCGTCCGCGGATCCTGCCCGACGGGGAGCAGCGGTGCATACCGCCAGATGTTCTGCGGCCCGGACTCGATCCGCTCACGGGTGACCCGGGCGAGCAGCTCGTCGTCGTAGCCGACCTCCAGCGGCCCGAAACACTGCCCGCAGGCGTGCACCGGGCCGACCGGGACGGTCGCGCCACAGTTGCGGCAGCGCAGGCACTGCGCCGGCGACGCGGCGGTGTCGATGGTCGTATGACTCATGCGGCGAGGCCTCTCTCCTCATCTTCCCCGCACGCGGTGCGCGGGACGGAGTTGGCACCTGTCGCAGGACGGCCTCGCCGGCGCGCAATGGCGCGGGCTGGAACGCTGCGGTGGTTGCCGGGGCTTCGTCGGGCCGTATCCCTCTGCCCCTCGAGATGAGCACTGCAATCTGAAGTTGCCCGGCGGATGTTACCGGTCGACGGCGAAACCGGCCGGCCCGGGCCGGTCGACGGGCACGATCCGCATGCCATAGGGAAACAACGAGATCGGGATCAGCTTGAAGCTCGCCAGCCCGAGCGGAATGCCGATGATCGTGATGCACAAGACGATCCCGGACAGCAGGTGACCCAGCGCCAGCCACCAGCCGAAGAGCACCAGCCAGATGATGTTGGCGACCGCGGAGCCCGCGCCGGCCCCGGACCGGGGGATGATCGTCCGCCCGAACGGCCACAGCGCGAATGCGCCGATCCGCAGCGCCGCCACCCCCAGCGGGATGGTGACGATGAGGACGAAGCAGATCAACGCGGCTACGGCGTATCCGAGCGCCAGCCACAGCCCGCCGAAGACGAGCCAGATCAGATTCAGCAGCAGCCGCATCGCTCCAGCATGCCAGCGAAATGGGGTTGACGGCATCGGCACGATCGACGTCGTGCGTCGCGCTTCCGTCGTCGGCAATTCCGGCTCGGGCAAGACCGCGCTCGGCCGGGCGTTCGCCGAACGTATCGGCTGCCGCTACGTCGAGCTGGACGGAATCTTCCACCAGTCGGACTGGGTGCCGCTGCCCACGGAGCAGTTCCGGGACGCCGTAGAGCGGATCGCCGCCACGGGCTCTTGGGTGATCGACGGCAACTACAGTGTGGTCCGGGACCTGGTCTGGCGTCGGGCCGATACGCTCGTCTTCCTCGACCTGCCGCGCCGGACGTGATGCGCGGGGTCGGCTGGCGGACGGCGCAGCCGGCGAGCACCGCCAGGAGCTGTGGAACGGCAATCGGGAGAGCTGACGCACGGCGCTGCGACTGACGAACGACAAGTCGATCATCCGCTGGGTGTGTACGCAGCACATGAAGTACCGGGAGGCGCTATTTCGCCACGATGTCCGATCCGCATTGGCAGCAGCTGCGGTTCGCCCGATTGCGGTCCCGAGCGCAGCTGGCGGCGTTTATGCGCGACCTGTGCTGAGCAGCGGCCGCATCGCTGCAGCATGACAGCGAAACCGATTCGACGGCACGGGCGGCGGCGGGTGGACCTGCGACGGCAACCGCTAAGGAAACGCGCATAAATAAGTGAGTCGATTGGTGGCGGCGTCGGTACGCTCGTTGGATGGGTGCGGTGCCGGCGGCGGCGACGGA
>JBPCOR010000006.1:0-11724 GCA_051000035.1 Mycobacteriales bacterium
CAGGGGATCGTCGTCGGCATCGGCATCTGCTGGCGATGCAGCGTCACTAAATCGGCTTCGACTGGGGCCTCTACGGGATCACGGGCCCGACCCGTCGATGCGGTCGGCGTGCCGACCGTCCGCAGTACACCAGACTTCCAGCATCGATTCCCCGCCGTGGCCCTCACCCTCATCGATGATCAGTTCACTGTCGGGCCAGGCGCCGTGCAGCCGCCCGGCGACGACCGCAGGACCGCTGACATCGCGTCGGCCGTGAATCAATGTGGCGCCAATGCCGCGCCGACGATTCATCTGATCGAGGATCGGCAGAGCCAGAAAAGCGTCGTGCGCCCAATAGTGGGTGACCAGTGTCGCGAAGACGTGTCGCTGCTCGTCGTCGTCCCAGGAAGGGTCTCGGTGCACGCCGCCTGCGCCAACAGAGATGTGATGGTCTTCCCATTCCACCCACGCATACGATGGTGCGTCGCAGGTCCCGAATCTGCACGGTCTTGGGCACGACCAGTCCTATCGTGCACATGTGCATCACGACGTGCGAGCACCGATCGGTCCCGGGCCGGGTGCCCCGCCGACAGGCGGATCAGCCGGGGCAGGAGCCGTGCAGCGGGCCCGTCGGCGTCGGTGGGAACTGGTTGCGGACCGTCGCCGAGCAACCGGTCAGCACGTACGCCTGGTGCTGCAGCAGGAATGTCTGGAAGTAGACGCCGCCGTCGGCGTAGTCGGGCTGGTAGTCGTTCACCGGTACGGCGAGGTCGAGGTCGCCGTCTCCGTCGAGATCCGTCGCCTCGATGCCTGACGTGTCGGTGACGATGGTGGGCGGATGTACGAACCCGCCGTCGACGGCCAGGTAGAGATCCGCGGCCTCCGCGTGCGCGCCGACGCCCGTCATCACCACGCAGTGCAGGTGCTCGGTCTTCGTCGAGCAGTTCATGCGCGCCGTGTACGTGTCGGGCTGGACCGCCCAGCCTACCGGCACTCCACCGCGCGTCAACTCCACCACGGTGTCGGTGCCGAGCGTGCCGGAGCCTCCCTGCCGCAGCACGATCTGGTAGGTGTCCTTGACCGATGAGTAGGACAGCTCGGTACAGCCGCCCTCGGGGCAGGTTGCGGGGGGAGGCGCACCGCTGGGCACCGCCGAGGGCGGGTTCGGGGTCTGGGACGTCGGCCGCGACGGCTCGGTGGTCGACGGCTGGGTCCTCGACGGCTGCGTGGTCGGCGGCTGGGTCCTCGACGGCTGGGTCCTCGACGGCTGGGTCCTCGACGGCTGCGTGGTCGGCGGCTGGGTCGTCGACGCCGCGGTGGTCGACGCCGGCGGGGCCGGCGAGGTGCGTGGCCGAGCGGTCGAGGACGTCGTGCTCGGCACGGCTGCGCCGGTCGCGGCCTGACCGTGACCGCTGATCGTCGAGCTACAGCCGGCGATCAGCGCCACGGCGGCGACCAGCCATACCGAATGCACCGGCCTGACCGGAGAGGCAGCCCAGATCCTCATCGCGGGTCCTGCCCCCTCCGCTCGCGCATCGCCGACACGGGCTGGACCCGGGCCGCGCAACAACCGTAGGGCCGCCGGGGCCGCGAGACGCGGGAAATCCACGATTCCGCGGTCGGGCGGCCAGGCGCGGGGCGCGGGTTCAGACGTGCGAGGGAGCGATGGCGTTGCGCATATGGACGTTCTGCAGCATCCCGACGGCGATGCAGTTGGCGAACATCGCCGAGCCGCCATAGGACAGAAACGGCAGCGGCAGGCCGGTGACCGGCATGATGCCCAGCGCCATCCCGATGTTGATGAAGATCTGGCAGATGAACCAGCCTGCGATGCCGACGCCGACCAGCCGGCCGAACAGATCGGGTGAGTGCCCGGCGATGCGCAGCGCACGCCACAGCACGAGACCGAAGAGCACGATGACGGCCCCCGCGCCCAGCAGCCCGAGCTCCTCCCCGGCGACGGTGAAGATGAAATCCGTCTGCTGCTCGGGCACAAAACGGCCGTTGGTCTGCGACCCGTGGAAGAGCCCGGTCCCGGTGAGCCCGCCCGCGCCGATCGCGATCTTTGCCTGGTGCACGTTGTAACCCGCGCCGAGCTGCTGCTCGGCCGGATTCGTGAACGCCCGGAACCGATCGAGCTGGTAGCTCTTCAGGATGTGCAGCGACACCGACAGGTAGGCGACGACGACACCGGCGGCGACCAGGCCGACGATCCAGCGCCACGACACCCCGGCGACCGACAGCATCGCGAAGATCACGAAGACGAAGACGAAGACGGTGCCGACGTCGGGCTGCAGCATGATCAGACCCATCGGGGCGGCGGCGAGGGCGAGCGCGAGCGGCACGTCGAGGCCGTGGCGCAGGTCGTCGCGGCGCCGGCGCTCGGCGAGCAGTAGCGCGATGCTGACGATCAGCCCGAGCTTGGCGAATTCCGACGGCTGCAGCTCGAATCCGGCCGGCAGCCGGATCCACGAGTGCGCGCCGTTGATCGTCGTGCCGATGGCGAGTACGGCGAGCAGCCCCAGACAGGACGCGAGGTATACCAGCGAGGCGGACCGCCGCAGCACCCGGTAGTCGACCGCCGACACGATCACGCCGAGCACCGCGCCGAGCGCGAAGTTCAGCAGATGCCGCTTGAAGTAGTACCGCGGATCGGCGCCGGCGTCGATCTGCGCGACGCGGGTCGCGGACCACACGAGCAGCGAGCCGACGACGGCCAGGACCACGGTCGCCACCGCGAGGACCCAGTCGATCCGCCGCCACCACGGATCGAACGCGCGCTCGGACCTGGTGCTCAGCGGGCCACGCACCGGCGACGGCGGCCGGATCAGGTCAACCATGTCGGCGGCTTGCAAGTCGGCGACCCGATTGCCGACGGTCTCGGCGTCGACGGTCTCGTCGCGAGCCGTGCCCGGCCGCCCTGGTGACGGCGGGCTGCTGCGCCGCGAAGGGCAGCACCGGGCGCCCCTGCGCGTGCGGCACCGCCGGCGTCCCGGCCGGCGACTGGGTGGCACTGGTCGGCGACGCGGCGACGTCCGGGTCATCAGAGCCGACGACCTGGCCCTGCGCGCCGGTCCCGGCGTACGGCGCGATGTGCGGCAGGCTCGACCGCGGTACGCCGCCGGGCAGCACCGCCTTGCTGCCCTCGACGCCGTAGAGCCCGTCGTAGATCTTGCGTACCATCGGCGCGGCGGACGTGGAGCCGGTGCCCGCCTGCTCGATCATGCCGACCACGACGTATCGCGGGTTCCGGGCCGGCGACCAGGACGCGAACCACGACGTGTCCTGCTTGCCGTACGCCTCGGCCGTCCCGGTCTTGCCGCCGATCGAGTGCTTGGTCAGTGGGAATCCGCCGAACGCGATCTCGCCGGAGGGTCGCAGCCCGTTGCCGAAGGTCAGCGCCTGGCGGATGTAGGTCAGCAGCGCCGGGCTGACCGGCACCGTGCGGCGCACCGGCGCGGACATCGTCTTCACGACATGACCGGACGGGTCGACGATCGCGGTGCCGATGGTCGGTGCGTAGAGCCTGCCGCCGTCGACGAGGGCGGTGTAGGCCATCGCGAGTTGCAGCGGGCTCACGGTGGTCTCGCCCTGCCCGATGGCCATGTCGGCGGCCTCACCGATGCGGAACCGCCAGCCGTCGGTGCAGTTCTCCTTGGCCAGCTCGGTGAAATACGCGCGCTTGGCCGGGTCGGTGACGCCCGGATAGCCCTGCTTGGCGTTCGCGCAGTACTGCGCCTTGTTCTGGTCCCACTCGCTCCTCAGCGTTGCGCGGTCCGGGATCCGCCCGGCCGTCTGCTCCCCGGCCGGCACGTCCAGACCCGGATCGGTGCCAAACCCGTAGGCCCTGGCCATGGCCTGCATCGCCTCGACGGGCGCCTTGTCCTTTGCGATCCGGGCCTGGTCGCTGTTCCACGCGCGTATCGCGTAGCCGTAGAAGAAGGTGTCGCAGGAGAACGCGAGTGCCTGTGCGACGGTGATCTGCCCGGGCAGCGACTCGCTGTCGTAGTTGGTCTTCGCCTTGTTGCCGACCAGCAGCGACGGTGGGCAGGCGCTGCGCGAATCGGTGCTCGCCTGCCCGTCGGTGAGGATCGTCGAGGAGTTCGCCAGCTTGAACGTCGAGCCCGGCGCGAACTGACCCGCGACTGCGCGCGAGACCAGCGGGTCGCCCGAGGTGGGGCCGGTCAGGGCGGCGTAGGCCTTTTCGCTGATGCCGCCGATGAAGACGTTCGGGTCGTAGTCGGGATTGCTCGCCAGCGCGATCAGGTGACCGGTGCGGGCGTCGACCACAACGGCGGCCCCGGCGGGCGCGGCGAACTTCTTGCCGGTCTTGCGGTCGGTCCTGGCCCGGGTCGCCGCGAGCTGGCCGGCGAGCGCCTGCTCGGCGAGCTTCTGTACCGACGTGTCGATGCTGGTGACGACGGTGTTGCCGGGTGTGGGGTTCGTCGTCCTCGCCGTTCCGGTGACGATGCCACGGTTGTCGACGGTCACGGTGCGGATGCCGTCGCGGCCGCGCAGGGCGCCGTCGTAGGTCTGCTCGATGCCGGCGCGGCCGACGAGGTCCTCCGGATGCAGCGGACCGCCGGGCAGCGTGGTGCCGACCTCGTCGGCGGTGACCGGGCCGATGTAGCCGACCTGCTGGCCGGCGACGAAGTGCTGCGGATACTGGCGCACCGGGCTGGTCGCGACGACGACGCCCGGGAAGTCCTCGCGGTGCTCGGAGATCCGCAGCACGACGGCGGCGGAGGCGTTGTCGAGGATGGGGACCGGCTCGTATGGCGTCCCGGTCCAGCACGGCTTGGGGACGTGCGGCGCGCAGGCGGTGATCTGCCGGCGCAGCGTCGGCAGCGGGATGTGCGTCAGCGCGGCGGTGCGGGCCAGCATCGCCGCGCCGCCGTCGGCCTGCCGGGTCAGCGCGCTGGGGTCGATCGAGACGACCAGCTGGCTGCGGTTGTCGGCCAGCGGGCGGCCGGCGTCGTCGACGATCTGCCCGCGCGGGGCGGCCAGCACGACGTCGCGGGTCTGCTGCCGGTTCGCGGTCTGGGTCAGGTCGGCCCGCTGCACCGTCTGCACGTAGGCGAGCCGCACGAGGAGCGTCACCAGCAGCGCCAGCACGACGAGGCCGAGCACCGAGAGCCGGAGCCGGGAGACGCGCTCACCCATCGCCGGTCACACCCGGAACGCCATGGTCGGCCGCGACGTGCGCTCGAGGAACGTCACGACCGGTACGACGAACGGGGTGAGCAGCACGTCGTAGGCCAGCGAGGTCGGCAGGTCGGCGAGCTGGCTCGGCAACGACGGTGCGTGCCGGCTGACCAGCGTGAGCAGCAGCACGTAGCCGACCAGCGAGGCGGCCCCGGCAACGACGACGACGATGACCGACCAGCCGACGCCGCGCTGGCGCTCGGAGTCGATCCGCCCGACGGTCAGACCCACGACGAGGTAGATCAGGGCCAGCAGCCCGGCCGGGTGCGGGGACAGCAGGTCGGCGGCCAGGCCGACGGTGAAGCCGATGCCGACGCCGACGTTGACACCGCCGCCGAGCGCGGCGGCGACGACCACGACCAGCAGCAGGTCCGGGCGCCCACCGGGCAACGGCAGCCGGCTAACCACCGTCGTCTGCAGCGCGAGCGTGAGCACGATGCCGACGCCGGTGAGCACCAGCCGCCAGAACTCGCGCCGCATCAGTGCCGGCCCGAGGCGCGCTGGGTGCCGGTCGGCGCGGTGAGGATCACGCCGACGACGTCGAGCCGCGTCACGTCGACCAGCGGCGCGATCTCGACCTGCGGGGTGGCGGAGCCGCCGACGCTGCGTACTGCGCTGACCCGGCCCACGGGCACCCCGGCGGCGTACGTCGACTCGCCGTACGGGCCGGTGCGGACCAGGTCGCCGAGCCGGGGACGCGCCGCCGGATCGAGGGCGACATAGCTCATCGGCGACAGGCCGTGTCCGGTGGCGATCCCGACCTCGCGGTCGCGCTCGTCCCGGACGCCGACGGACGAGCCGGGATCGGCGGCGAGCAGCACCAGGCTCGAGTCGCCGGCCACCTGGGTGACCCGCCCGACCAGGCCGCCATCGGCGACGACCGTCATGCCGGTGCGGACGCCGTCGGGCGACCCGAGGGCGATGCGCGCCGTCCATTCGAAGCCGGGTGACGGGCCGAGGTCGAGCACCGAGGCCGCCCGGATCTGGTACCCGCCGGACGCCGCCGCGGCGTCGATCGCCCGCAGCTGGGCCAGCTGCTGCCCCGACGCCTGCGCGGTGCGCACGTCGGCGCGCAGCGAGGCGTTGTCCCGGCTGAGCTGGTTGACGCGGTGCCGGTTGCGGGCGACGTCAGGCAGCCCGGCGACGAAGTTGCCGACCGGGCTGGTGACCGCGGAGAAGCCCCGCTCCACCGGGCCGAAGGCGTGCGAGGCGCTGCGGTGCAGCCCGGCCAGCGAGCCGCCGTAGTCGATCGCCAGCATGCTGACAGCGAGCAGGAAAAGCACCGTGACGGTGATCCGCTGACGCCGACGCGCCCTACGCACGGCCGCCGGTCGCAGCGTCGGTGCCGTCCACCCTCACCGCCGTCGCTCGGACACCAGGACCTGCTGCAGCGCGCCGAAGTCCTCCACGCATCGACCCGCACCAATCGCAACCGAGTGCAGCGGATTCTCGGCGATGATCATCGGAATCGATGTCTCGTGCTTGAGGCGCTCGTCCAGGCCGGCGAGCAGCGCGCCACCGCCGGCAAGGACGACGCCGCGGTCCATCACGTCACCGGCAAGCTCGGGCGGGCAGGTGTCCAGGGTCGCCTTCACGGCGTCGACGATGGCGTTGACCGGTTCCTCGATGGCCTTGCGGATCTCCGCGTCGCTGACCGTGATCACCTTGGGCAGACCGGTGATCAGGTCGCGGCCGCGGATCTCTGCCTGGCGTTCGTGCGCCACCGGGAAGGCCGTACCGATGGCCATTTTGATCTCCTCGGCGGTGCGCTCGCCGAGCATGAGGGAGTATTCCTTCTTGACATAGCTGATGATCGAGGCGTCCAACTCGTCGCCGGCGGTGCGGATGCTGCGGCTCGCCACGATCCCGCCGAGGGAGATGACCGCGACCTCGGTCGTGCCGCCGCCGATGTCGCCGAACATGTTGCCGCTCGGCTCCTTGACCGGCAGGCCGGAGCCGATCGCCGCGGCCATCGGCTCCTCGATGACGAAGACCTTGCTGGCACCGGCGTTGTACGTCGACTCCTTGACCGCGCGCTGCTCGACACCGGTGACCCCGCTCGGCACACACACCACGACCCGCGGGCCGTGCAGCAGGTGGCGGCGGTGCACCTTGCGGATGAAGTACCGCAGCATCCGCTCGGTGGAGTCGAAGTCGGCGATGACGCCGTCCTTCAACGGCCGGATCGCGGTGATGTTGCCCGGCGTACGGCCGATCATCGCCGTGGCCTCGGTGCCGACCGCGAGCACCTCGCCGGTCGTCAGGTTCATCGCGACGACGGACGGCTCGTTGAGCACGATGCCGCGGCCGCGGACGTATACGACGGTATTTGCGGTGCCGAGATCTATCGCCAGGTCGCGGCCGATGAACGGCAACGACCGCTTGGGCATGGCAATCCTCCGGGCAGACGCGAACAACACGGGTGTCATTCGAATGGTAGGACGGTGACCGCCCGATTCCACAGCGCGACGCGCCAGCAGCGCGCGCGGGTGACAGCGCGACGCGCCAGCAGCGCGCCCGGTGACAGCGGCGGGCCGAGGGCCGCCGGTTACCGCAGCAGCAGGCGCTCCAGCCGGCGGCTCGCGATGGCTACCCCGACGAGCATCATTGCGGCGAGATAGAGCAGGTGCAGTACCGTCGAGACGGGGTGGATGTTGCCGACGACGAGATCGCGCAGCAATGCGACGCTCTGGTAGAGCGGGGTGGCGCGGATGACGGGCTGCAGCCAGTCGGGGTAGGTGCCGAGCGGATAGAACGTCGTGGAGAACAGGAACATCGGCAGCACGACGAGTTGGATGAACTCGAAGTCCTGCCAGGTGCGCATGAATGTCGCCGCGGCCATGCCGATCGCGCCGAAGGCCAGACCGACCAGGACCGACGCCGGCAGCGCGAGCAGCGCCCACCAGGAGTGCACCAGCCCCATCCCGAGCATGACGACGAGGAAGGTCGCGGAGTACAGCAGGCCGCGGATCTGCGCCCACACGATCTCGCCGAGCGCGATGTCGCCCGCCCCGACGGGCGTGGCGAGGATGGCATCGTAGGTCGTGGCGTAGCGCAGCTTGAAGAAGACGTTGGTGGTCGAGTCGTAGACCGCGCCATTCATGGCCGACGCGGCGAGCATGCCCGGCGCGACGAACGACGTGTAGCCGATGGCGTGCCCGGCGTAGCGCAGGTGACCGACGAGCGCGCCGATCCCGATGCCGATGGAGAACAGGTAGAACACCGGCTCGAAGAAGCCGGACACGATGATCACCCAGGAGCGCCGGTAGACGATGAAGTTGCGCTCCACCAACAGCCAGAGCCGGGACGTGACCGGCGGCAGCGGCAGCGCCCGGGCGACGAGCGTCGGCCGGCCAGCGCTCGACGGTGGCTCGGTAAGCGTGCCGCTCACCGGACCAGCCGCCGGCGGTACACGCGGGCGGCGACCGCCGTGCCGACCACGAGCCAGACCGCGAGATAGCCGACGTGCACGACCGACATGCCGACCGAGGCGGTGCCGAGCGCGAGCGAGCGGGAGAGGTCGACGCCGTGCCAGAGCGGGGTGGCGTAGGCGACGTACCGCAGCCCCTGCGGCAGCTGACCGACCGGGAAGAACGTGCCGGAGAACAGGAACATCGGAATCAGCACGAAACGGTTGAGCGCTGCGAGACCGGAGTCCTTGTCCAGCGATGCGGTGAACGCCATCACGGGTGCGGCGAAGGCGAGTCCGGTGAGCACCCCGACCGGCAGCGCGAGCAGGACGAGCGGTGAGTGAGCCGCGCCGAACGCCGCCATCACGCCGAGGTAGATCGCGGCGGTCTGCAGCACCCGCACCCCGATCCAGCCGAGGTGGCCCAGCAGGACGTCGAGCGGGCTGAGCGGCGTGGCAAGCGCCGCGTGGTAACTCTTCGACCACTTCATCGACACCAACACCGGGTACGTCGCCTCGCCCGCGCCGATCTGCATGCACGTCGCCGCGAGCAGGCCGGGCGCGAGATACTGCAGGTAGCCGACGCCGCCAAGCGAAGCGTGGTGACCGCCGCGATTGACCAGGCCGCCGAGGCCGACGCCCATCGCGGCGAGGAAGAGCACCGGGTTGACGACGCTGGACACGACGGTTCCGCGCCAGGTGCGGCGGTATTGCAGCGCCCAGTAGCCGAAGGCCCGGGCCACCAGCGCGGGCGACGCGAGAGCAGCCATCAGTCGACCATTCCTATGCCGAGCATCAGTCCACCGTTCCGATCTCGACCATCAGTCGACCATCCCGATCTCGACCATCAGTCGACCATTCCTATGCCGAGCATCAGTCCACCGTTCCGATCTCGACCATCAGTCGACCATTCCTATCGTCGACCATCAGTCGACCAAAGTACGGCCGGTGAGCCGCAGGAAGACGTCCTCCAGGGTGCTGCGGCGGGCGAGTACACCGGTCGGCCGCAGCCCGCGATCGTGCACGGCGGCGGCACTCGCGTCACCGTCGTGCGTGTAGAGCAGCAGCCGGTCGGGCAGCACCTCGACGCGGTCGGCCAGACCGTCGAGCTTGCCGGCGATATCCGCCAGCCCCGCGGCTCCATCCTCCGCCGTACCAGCATCGGGGTCGCCGTCCGAAGGCGGCGCCATGTCATGAGTGTCGAACCGCAATTCCAGGACCTCACGAGTGCAGTAGCGGTCGATGAGTTCCCGCGGCGAGCCCTCGGCGGCGATCTGGCCCTTGTCCATCACCATCAGCCGGTCGCACAGCTGCTCGGCCTCGTCCATGTAATGGGTGGTGAGCACGAGCGTCACGCCACGCTGCTTGAGCCGGAACAGCCTGTCCCACAGCGCATGCCGGGCCTGTGGATCCAGTCCGGTGGTCGGCTCGTCGAGCAGCAGGACGTCGGGGTTGTTGACGAGCGACCGGGCAATGGTGAGCCGGCGTTTCATCCCACCGGACAGCGGCTCGACCTGGTCGTTGGCACGCTCGGTGAGCTGCACGAAATCCAGCAGCTCCGCCGTACGCTCCCGGATCGTCGAGCGGGACAGCCCGAAGTAACGCCCGTAGATGTAGAGGTTGTCGCGGACCGACATCTCCATGTCCAGGGTGTCGTCCTGCGGCACGACGCCGAGCCGCGCCCGGATCGCCGGGCCGTCGGTTGCCGGGTCGAGGCCGAGCACGGACAACGTGCCGCCGGTGGCTGGCGACACGCAGGCGATCATCCGCATGGTCGAGCTCTTGCCGGCGCCGTTGGGGCCGAGGAACCCGAACGCCTCGCCCTGCCTGACCTCGACGTCGATGCCGTCGACGGCGACGAAGTCGCCGAACCGCTTGCACAGCCCGCTCGCCAGGATCAGGGCGGGACGGGCCGGCGGCATGCCAATGACGCTAGCCGAGAGGGCGGACGGCCCTCGACGGACTTTCGGCCGGGCGAGTCCAGGACCTTCGGCGGATCGCGCCGCGGGTGACCTCGCCGACCATGCGCAAATCGCCTGCCCGTACGGCGTGTCGCGCACGTGTTGCGCATGCTCGCGGGACCGAGCGAGCCCGTCTACCGCAGATCGGGGAAGAAGAGCGCGACCTCGCGGGCGGCGGATTCCGGTGAGTCCGAGCCGTGCACGATGTTCTCGCCGACCTCTACGGCGAAATCACCGCGGACGCTGCCGGTCGCGGCCCGCACCGGGTCGGTCGCGCCCGCGAGCTGGCGGAATGCGACGATCGCGTTCGCGCCCTCGGCGACCAGCGCGACCACCGGTCCGGAGGTGATGAACTCGACCAAGCCGGCGTAGAATGGCTTGCCCTCGTGCTCGGCGTAGTGCCGCTTCGCGGTGTCCCGCCCGAGCGTGCGCAGCTGCAGCGCGACGAGACGGAGCCCCTTGTGCTCGATGCGGCCGATCACCTCGCCGACCAGTCCCCTTGCTACGCCGTCGGGCTTGACCAGGATCAGGGTGCGTTCGGTCACGGGGCAACACGCTAGCGGACACGACCGGAGCGTCGCGAATGGCGTGCTGCAAACATGGGCTCATGCGCACCGACCTGATCGACGTCCGCACCGGGTCCGATGACGCTGTGGTCGACCTGACGGGTGAGTGCGCGGCGTTCGTGGCTGGCGAGTGTGATGGGCTGCTGCATGTCTTCGTCCCGCACGCGACGGCGGGGGTCGAGACCATCAAGACCGGGGCGGACAGTGACAAGGACCTACCCGTGGCGCTTGGCGACCTGCTGCCCGCCGACGCCCGGTGGCGGCACCGGCACGGCACCCCCGGACACGGCCGCAGCCACGTCATGCCGGCGTTGATCCCGCCGTACGCGAGCATCCCGGTGGTCGGCGGGCAGCTCGCGCTCGGGCGCTGGCAGAGCGTCTGCCTGGTGGACCTGAACGTCGACAACCCCACGCGATCCGTGCGCCTGTCGATGCTGCCGGCCTAGTCCCGGCCTAGTTTCCAGGCCTAGTCCTGGCCTAAGAATCCGCGCAGAAATAAATGCTTCAAGTTAGTTGCAGCTGTGTAGTTCGAGGCCGGAGCGTGTAGTTCCACTCGCCATGGAACTTGTGCGGGGTGACTTGGGGCCGGATCTCGGCCATCTGT
>JBPCOR010000022.1:0-11242 GCA_051000035.1 Mycobacteriales bacterium
ACGTCGCCGGGCGGGGCACGGATCGCCTGCCGGGTGGTCGAGCACGCACCGGCAGGCCTGCTCGACCACCGATGCCGGCAGGTCCTGGTAGCGCAGCTCGTGGATGAATGCGACCGGATCGGTGCGCACGGGTGACTCCCCTTCTGCAGCTGGCCCTGTGTCGGGTGGGACCCCGTACCTGACAGTCGACTCGTCCGTACCCGGAGCAGAATTCCCCACATGGGGGTCGTGGAGCGCCAGATCAGCAACCGTCCCGTCGACGAGGCGGCCATCGACGGCGCGCGGGTCCTGGTGCCGTTGGTGCGCGAACGCGCACCGCAGTTGTCGGCGGAACCCGATGCCCGACGTCACCGCTGACAGGGGCGACGAGGACCGACGCCAAGCCCACGCGATGCCCGACAACGGGTGGGGCAACCACGCACGTGCGGCCGGCGAACGCCTCGCCGGTCAGCGATCATTGTGCGCTGTACTGGTCAAACCAGCGCATTGGACGCGGAGCCGCACAATGTCTGCTGCCGTTTGCGAACACGCTACCAATTGCCTGGCATGCAGACGTCGATACGTGCGGAGCAGGCGCAGCCGGGCTCGGTGTGCGTCCGGTAACACGCGCACCGAGCCCATCTGGAAAGCGGGTCGGCGACTCAGTTCGGAATCGGCATGGAATCGCGCGCCGCCTGCAACTGCGCCTCGTAGTCCTTGTTCGTCGTCTCCCCCCAGATCCGGCGCTCCCGGATGAAGGGCAGCGGCATCTCCGGGTTGGGGGAGTCGATCTCCCGGCCGAGGCGGTGACCGTCGAAGATGCTGTCCGGCAGCATCCGCGGCGACGACGCGTCCCCGATGAGGTAGACGGCCTCGACGCCGGCTGACGTCAGCGCGTCCCGATCCGCCCGCAGCTCGTGATACACCGTGTCATCGGACTCCCGAGCCGTGCACAGCACCACCGTATCGACCTCGAAATGCTCCTTGTGCGCGGGATTCCAGGTGTTGTAGGCGCTGACGTGGCCCGGCTCGAGCTTCTCGACCATGGTGTACGGGAACATCTTCACGCCGAGCCGGTGCAGGTCACGGTGCATCATCGGCGCCTCGAGGGTGAATTCCATGTAACCGCCGAAATCACCGGCCTGCGTGAGCAGCGTGACGTCGTGGCCCTCGCCGGCGAGTTTCTGGGCGATCGACACACCCATGAAGTAGCCCTCGTTCTCCAGTATCAGCACGCGCTTGCCGACCGGTTTGCTGCCGAGCGCCACCTGATGCGGGGTGACCTGCCAGTCAGCATTACCGTCCGCGCCGTCGATCGTGGTGTGCGTGGCGGCGTTCATGCCGTTCGTGACGTAGTGGCAGCCGCTGGCGATCACCACGATCTCCGCACCGTAGTCGCGGATCTGCGGCACCGTCAGCCGCTCGCCCGTGTGCACCTCGACGTTCTTGAGCTTGTCCAGCTGGATTGACCGGTAGCTCACGAGGTGTTTCCAGTTGCCCAGGCCGCGGGCGGTGCCCCGGAAGATGTTCTCGTTGCCGTCACCGTGGCCGAGGGTCGATATCCAGTTGACGCAGCCGCCGATCTCCTTGTCCGCCTCGACCAGGTGCACAGCCTCCATGCTGCGCTTGCCGAGCACCATCGCGCACTCCATGCCGGCCGGGCCGGCGCCGACGACGAGCACCGACTTGTCGGCGTTCTTGGCCTTGCTGAATTTCTCCGGGTGCCAGCCGCGGCGGTATTCCTCGCCGGCCGTGGCGTTCTGGGTGCAGACCATCGGCGGCCCGCCGATCTCCCAACGGGAGATGCATTGGTTGCAGCCGATACACTCCCTGATGTCGTCCAGGCGTCCTTCCTCGATCTTCTTGGGCAGGAAGGGATCGGAGATCGACGGGCGGGCGGCGCCGATGATGTCGAGCTGCCCGGATTGGATGATCGCAACCATGGTGTCGGCATTGGTGACGCGGCCGACACCGACGACCGGCTTCTTGGTGTGCCCGCCGGACTTGATCGGCGCGATGTAGTCCTTCTGGTGGTTCTCCCCGAAGAATCGCGACGGCCCGGCGTCCTGGCCCCATTCGGCGATGTCACCGACATTGAGGTCCCACAGATCGACCAGGTGGTCGGCATGCTCGACGAACCGGATGCCCTCCTCCTTCACCTCGATGGAGGCCTTGCCGTAGAGCGTGTCAACCGCGAAACGCGACGCGATGGCGCAGTCGTCACCGACCGCCTCGCGCACCTTCTCCAGGGTCTCGGTCCAGAAGCGGGCGCGGTTCTCGAACGAGCCGCCGTAGGAGTCTGTGCGCTTGTTGTAGTACGGCGAGAGAAACTGCAGCGGCATGTAGCTGTGCGCGCCGTAGACATAGATGATGTCGAATCCGGCCCGCCGGGCCCGGATCGCGGCATCGACGTAGAAGCTCTGCAGGATGTGGATGCTCTCGGTGTCCATCTGCCGGGGGTAGATGTTGATCTCGAAGTCCGAGGCGATCTGCGACGGCCCGCGCGGGTGGTGCCGGGACTCCATGCAGGGCGCGTGCGGTCCGCCGTACCACAGCTCGATGCCGGCGAGCGCATCGTGCTCGTGCAGCATCCCGGTCATCACCGACAGGTTGCGTACGTCCTCGTCGTCCCAGATCCGGGCGGACACCCGCATCGTGTCGTCGGACTCCGGGTGGATCGAGCAGTACTCGGTGCACGCCGCACCCCAGCCACCTTCGGCCTTCATGGCGCGGTTGTACGCCTGAAAGCCCGGCTTCTCCGAGCCGGCACCGTTGCAGTGCGGCACCTGGTAGAAGCGGTTCTTCAGCGTCTTCGGCCCGATCTTGATCGGCTCGAAGAGAATGTCGTACTTCGGGTCACGTGCCACGGGGGTCCTCCTCGGTTGACGTGCCGGCCCCGACGGCGACGGGGGGCTCGGGTGAGAGTGCTTCCAGGACGAGTTCGGATAGTTCGCGCAAGGTGATGTCATCGGCGTGCCCGCTGGTCTTGATCGCATCCTCGTACATCGTCACGTCCTTCGGGCAGGCAACGACGAAATGATCCAGGCTGCCCAGCGTCAGCGCCTCGTCGATCCGCTGCTCGCTCGGGCGCTTGACCCCGGCCGGGTCCTTCATCCAGATCCGGCCGCCGCCGGCGCCGCAGCAGAACGAATTGGATTTGTTGCGGGGCATCTCGTGCAGCTCCACACCGATCGCGGCGAGGACCTGTCGGGGGGCGTCGTAGACCTTGTTGTAGCGGCCGAGCGTGCACGGGTCGTGGTACGTCACGTGGTACCCGAGCTTGCGGCGGGGGGTGATGGTGCCGCGCTCGAGCAGCTCCAGCAGCAGCTGGCTGTGGTGCAGGACCGTCCACGAGCCGCCGAACTGCGGGTACTCGTTCTTCAGGGTGTGGAAGCTGTGCGGGTCGGAGGAAAAGATCCGGTCGAATTCGCAGCCGCCGATCAGCTCGACGTTGGACTCGGCCAGGCTGGCGAACAGCCCCTCCTCGCCGACCCGGCGCACATCACAGCCGCCGGTCTTCTCCGCGTCGTAGAGGATGCCGAAGTCGACGCCGGCCCCGTGCAGGATCGTCGCGAGGGACCGCGTCGCCTTCTGGTTGCGCGGGTCGAACGACGCGTAGTCGCCGACGAACCACAGCAGCTCCGCGGGTTCCTTGCGGATGTCCTTGACGGTGAAATCCAGGCTCTTGGCCCAGCGGGCCCGCTTGCGGGCGGACTCGCCGAACGAGTTGCCCTTGTCGTTGATGGTTTCCAGGGTCGCCTGCAGGGTGGGCTCCATGTCACCGCGCTCGACCAGCTGGCGCCGCATCGAGTTGATCATCGGCACGTGCTCGATGCCGACCGGACAGATCTCCACGCAGGCCATGCACTGCATGCAGGCCCATAGGGTCTCGTCGTGGATCGGGTCGCCGAGCAGCGCGGTGGTGGCGTCGTAGAGCGGCTCGACGCCGATGGCCTTGCGGATGCCCGAGCTGCCCTCCGCGTAGTCACGCAGATCCAGGACCAGGTCCCGCGGCGACAGTGGATATCCGGAGTTGGTCGCCGGGCACGCCTCGTGGCACTTCCCGCACTTGGTGCACGCATCCAGTGAGATCAGCTGCCGCCAGGAGAAATCGCCGATCCTGGTAACGCCGACCTGCTCGGCTTCGACGTCGGCGGGCACGGTCGCGAGCCGCACGCCGGCGAGCGGGTCTTGTACCGCGAGCGCGACCGGGCTCGCGATCATGTGCAAGGCCTTCGTGAACGGGATGGCCGACACGAAGGCGAGTGCCGTGATGCCGTGCACCCACCACAGAATGTGGTGCGTGAGCTCGTAGCCCGCGCCGCCGCCCCCACCGCCGAGAGTGAAGGCCTTGCCCAACGCCCAGCCGACGGGCGCCCACGCGGATTCCGCTGTGCCGCCTGCGTATCGCAGGCCCTCCAGCACGAAGCCGGTGGCAACCAGGAAGAACAGCGCGCCGAGGAAGGTCCAGTCGCCGACGGCGAATCCGGTGCGGTCGTACTCGCCCGGTTTGCGATCGGGTCGGGTGTAGTCCAACCGCGGTGGCTTGCGCGACCGCTTGACCGCCATCATGACCAGCCCGGCGAGCAGCATCACGCCGCCGATGTCGACGCACAGGTCGTAACCGAGGTAGAAGCCACCCTGCCAGAACCTCCAGCCCAGGACCGGATCGGTGAAGTCGCTCTGGCTGCCGATGATCGTGGTGCCGATAGAGAGAATGACGAAGCCGTAGAAGATGAGGGTGTGGGCGAGCCCGGCAGCTTTGTCTCGCCGGCGGATCGAGGATTGACTGAGTACGACCTTGATCGCCCTGGGCAGCTGCTTGCGGATTGCCGAAACGCTTGCATCCCGCCGCCCGCGTCGGTACTTGCGCGCCAGGATTGCTACCCCCCACACGAATACCGCCACCGACACGACGATGAAGCCGTACCAGATCACGACCTCGAGGTGCGAGAGGCCCTGAAAGATAGGACGACTGGCCGGGTTCATGCCGCCTCCGCGGAAGTGATTGCGTCGCCGGTGTTCACGAGTAGAGCTTCTCCAGCTCCTCGGCGATTTCGAACAGATCGGCGACCGCGCCGTAGTCGGCTACCCCGAAGATCGAGGCCTCCGGGTCGGAGTTGACCGCGATGATGGTGCCGCTGGCCTTTATGCCGGCGAGGTGTTGCACGGCCCCGGAAATCCCCATCGCGAGGTAGACCTTCGGCTTGACGGTCTTGCCGGACTGCCCGACCTGCCGGGCGCCGGGCAGCCAGCCGCTGTCGATCAGCGGGCGCGACCCGGACAGGACCGCCGACATCTTCTCGGCGAGCCCCTCGAAGAATGGCACCTTGTCCTTGCTCTCAATTCCCCGCCCGATCGAGAGCAGGAAGTCAGCGCAGGTGATATCGACGCCGCCGACCTGCGCGGCGATGAACTCCTGGTGCCGCGCCCGGGAGGTCGGCGCGTGCGGCAGCGAGACTTCCGAGGTGCTCGGGCTGCCGCCGGGCGCCGCCGGCGCCCAGGCGGTCGGTCGGACCTGGATCACCGCGGGCACCGGCAATTCCAGCTCGGCGTGAACCTTGCCGCCGTACATCGCCCGGGTGACGACGATCGTGTCGCCGTCGCGTGCGATGCCGAAGACGTCGCTGGCGAATCCGCCGCCGAGCGCCGCCGCGACGGCGGCGCCGTATCCCATCAAGTTGACTGTGAAGCCCATCACGACTGCGTCGAAGTGCCGCTGCTCCACCAGCGCCAGCACGGCGGCCTGATAGACGTCGTTCTCGAATTCGGCCGCATCCACGGCCACGTCGATGATCTCGCCGACGCCGTCGAGGCGAACGCCGTCGTGCAGGGACGCCGGGTCGGCGGCGATCACCGCGAGGGCGACCGTGCCACCGACGTCCGTGCCATCAACGTCCGTGCCATCAACGTCCGTGCCAACCAGCAGCGCGGCGGCCGACACCAGCTCGGCGGTGACGTCGCGGAGTTTCCCGTCCAGATGCTCGGCTACGACCAGTATGTCACCCATCTACACCCGCTCCTTGATGATGTCGCGAAGCTTGGCGGCGACCTCGGCCGCGCTGCCGTCGAGCATCGTGGCGCCGTCGCCCTTGGGCGGCGCGAAGACGCGGCGTACCGACGATGCTGCGACTGCGGTGTCGCCGGGGGAGACGACGTGCAGCGGCTTCTCCTTGGCCTGCTTGATGGCCCGCAGGTTCGCGTATCTCGGCTCGTTGATACCGGTCTGAATGCTCAGCACGGCGGGCAGGTCGACCTCGACGACGTCCACCAGGCCGCCCTCCAGCTCGCGATGCACCGTCGCGGTGGTGCCTCCGGTCACGACGTCGATGTTCGTCACCACGGCGACCCGGGGCAGGTCGAGCAACTCGGCGAGCGCCGTCCCGGTCGCTGCCTGCACCGAGTCGCTGGACTGCACCCCGGTGAGGACCAGATCCGGACCTTCGTCGCGGACCGGCTCGGCCAGCATCCGGGCGACCGTGATCGGGTCGAGGATCGACTCGCTTTCCGGCTCGACGCGGATCGCCCGGTCTGCCCCCATCGCCAGGCATCGGCGCAACGCATCGTCGGCGTCGTCGGGGCCGACGGTGACCACGACGACCTCGCCGTCACCGGCGGCCTCCCGCAGCCGCAGCGCCTCCTCGGTGGAGAAGGTGTCCCACTCGTTCAGCGCTGGGTCGAGGAGGTCGTGGTCGACGTCGCGTCCGTCGTCGGTGAATTCCAACTCGTCGGACAAGACGAGCACCTGCTTGATGCATACGACGATTTTCATCCGTCGGTCCCGGCCCTCTCCTCGTCGTGCGATTCGTCCTGCGATCGAACGTCCTGCGATCCAGCGTCCTGCGATCGAGCGTCCTGCGGCCCGGCGTCGTTCGGGGCAGTGCCGCGGCTGCGCCGCCGGGCCTCCTCCCACGTCCGGGTGGGCGGCAGGGCGTACCAGGCCACGCCGATCACCGCCGCGCCGAGCAGTGCGATGAGGTGGCCATCATGGACGACGTAGGTGCCGGCGGCGATCGCGGCATAGGCGAGGACGATCAGCCACATGCCCGGCCAATCGCCGGCGTGGCTTCCGAGCGCTGTCACACCGGCCCGGACCCGGGCGGTGGTCAGCTCCGCGGCGCTGGTCTGCCGCGGTCCCTCGCGGACCGGCTCGGTCATCGCATCGGCTCCGATGTGGGGCGCGGGCAAGGTGCCGTCAGCCGTTCTTGGCCCGCTCGCGGCCCGGATCGTAGACGGGGTGGGCCACCACCTCGCCCTGCACCGCGGCGGCCGCGAGCGTCGCGGTTACGGCGGTGCCCGGCTGCAGATGGTCGCGATCGATCTTGGCCAGCCCCAGCGTCCTGCCGGCCAGGTAGGGCGACTCGATGGCCTGGGTGATGACGCCGACCGCGGTGCCGTCGATCGACAGCGCCGCCCCGGACGCGTCCGCGCCGCCGGATTCGAGGACCACGCTCGTGAGGCGCAGCGTCGTCGCGTCCTTGTCGCGCTCGAGGCCGGCCCGGCCCCGGAAGTCCCCGCCGTTGAGCTTTCCGAGCTTCACCGACCAGCCCAGGCTGCACTCGTACGGCGAAACCGTGTCGTCGTATTCGACACCGCCGATGACGAAGCCGCCCTCGATGCGGAACAGGTCCAGTGCGTCCATGCCGATGATCTCCATGCCGTGGGGCGCACCGGCCTCGATGAGAACGTCCCACAGCTGCATCGCCCGGTCCTTGTCGACCCACAGCTCATAGCCGAGCTCGGCGGTGTATCCCATCCGGGTCATAAACACGGGCATACCGGCGATCTCGATGTCCTCGCGGAATGTGTAGTACGGGAAGGCGTCGTTGCTGATGTCCTGTTCGGTCAGCGGGGCGAGGATCTGGCGGCTGCGCGGGCCCTGCACGCACAGGTGTGGCATGTCGTCGGTGAATTCACGGGTCGTGACGCCGTACTCGGGTGCCAGCCGGGCGAAGATCGCCAGATCCTCATCGTTCGCGCCACAGAAGCGGATGTTTCCGTCGTCGCGCAGCATCGTCGTGCAGTCGTCGAGCATCTTGCCGTCGTCGTTGCACAGCGCGCCGTAGGCGATGTGGCGTGGCTTGAGCTTGGTGACGTCGCGGGTGACGACGGTGTTGACGAGCTCGCCGGCCCGCTCGCCGTCGAGGTCGAGCTTGCGGAGCATCGAGAAATCCATCAGCCCCGCGGTCTCCCGCACGGCGCGGTACTCCTTGACCGGCTCGGAGACGACCGACGGCGCCCAGTATCCGAACAGATCGATCCACTGGTCGGTCAGCGCGGCGAGCCGGGCATGGAACGCGGTCTCCTTGCTCATGACGGGCCGCAATGGTTAGTCACGAGGGCAACCGTCCTTCCGAGCACACAGCGGGAGCGTGGCCGGCAACCGCATCGGCGAGAACCACAGTCAACGTTGTTTCCTGGTGTGATACTGCAAACTATCCGGTCGGCGTCGTCCTTGGGAAGGCCCGAGGGCTCTGCGCGCGGCCCGATCTGGTGCCATACTGCGGCGATGAGCCGCTCGGTCAGGCGCGACGCGTCGGCACCTGTGCAACCGCGCAAGCGGTTGGGTCATGAGGCGCCCGGGGTGGCGCTGCACGGGCCGCCGATCTCCGTCGGTTGCCCGTGTGGCCAGCGGGCAAAGCTCGCGTACGGCGACGTCTGGACCTGCCCCGACTGCGGCCTGCGGTGGAACACCAACCAGATCGACCGGGGGGAGTACCGTGCCCTGCATCGGATCCAGCTGCGATTCCGGCTGGTGCCGATCCTGCTGGGGGCGCTCATCGGCGGGCTCGCGCTCTTCTTCCTGTTCACCCATAACACCTACTCGCTCTTCCTGCTGATCCCGTTCGCGCTCATCGGCTGGATGAGTGGGCTACGACCGGCCGTCCGGCGCCGTTACCGCAGCGCCATCGCGGACCGGCCGACGTGGGAGCTACGCCCGGAGCGCGACGGAGCGGCATAGCGCGCGAGGTCGGCGGACCGAGACCGGACGTCAGGCTCGCGCCGGCCCCGGCCGGCCGTCGTCCCGGGCCGGGCCGGTCCGCAGGATGGCCGAAGCCTGCCCGTCCGGGTTGGGCCCATATACATAGACCATGCGCGCATACTCCGGGGTCCGGTAATATGCCGCGCTGCCGGCCGGGACGCGCACCACGTCGCCGGGCCACGCATGCACCGTCGACCCGTCGCATTCGACCACCAGATGCCCGGCCAGCACGTAGTTGAGCTCGTCGTGCGGATGCCGATCGCCGAATTCGCACCCCCGCAGCTCCCACTCGCCCATCGCGACCTGCGACCAACCGGCCTGCGGCGCATCGATGATCGCCCGGCAGGACGGCGCCGCGGACTCCGGCGCGGGCAGCGGCTCGGTCCGGAAGATGTCGGCGGCCACGCTCAGGCCCGCTGCAACTCGATCGACTGCTGGGCCGCGGCGATCGCGGCGGCTTCGACGCCGGACGGCTCCTGCGGCACCGGCTGACGCATGACCATCCGCTCCTTGTCCTCGACGACGCGCCGGTAGAGATAAAGCACGAAGGACAGGCACAGAACGGCGACTCCGATCCAGGTCTTGGACAAGCCGTAGCCCAACGGATTGTTGGCGTAGACGAAACCGCCGAGGACGACGAAGGCGAGGTTGGCGAATGCCAGGAAGGCGGCGATCGGCACCCAGATCGCGGACCGGCGCACCGGTCGAGGCCAATGCCGTCGGTCGTGGCGCAGCAGCAGGAATCCGGACAGGGCAAAGACGTGCGACAGCATGTAACCGAGATTTCCGGCCGCCAGAATGGCGATCGCGTTGCCGAAGAAGGAGATCAGGAAGATATTGAGCAACGCGTCGACGGCCATGCCTCGGGACGGCACACGGTGTTTGTTGACCCCCTCCAGCCACTTGATCGACATGCCTGCCTTGGCGATTCCGTAGAGCGCGCGCGAGCCGTCCATGGTCGCCGTCTCCATGGTCAGCACGATGCCCGCGACCATGCACAAGGTGAGGATGGCCCCGCCAGCGCTGCCGGCGATGCGGTCCAGGGCGGTGGTGTAGAAGGCGATGTACGTCGAGTCGGCCGTCACCCCCTTGGTGCCGAGTGTGCCGCCGACGCCGAGCGGCAGCAACACGTACATGACCACCGAGAAGCCCGCGGAGGAGTAGAGCGCCTTGGGTACGTCGCGGCCGGGGTCCTTGTATTCCGGCGAGAACGACGCGACCGACTCGAAGCCGTAGGACGACCAGCCCATGAAGTACAGCCAGATCATGATGACCTGGAAGCCGCCGTAGCCGCTCGGTACGGTCCACTGGAAATTGGACGAGTGCCAGTCACCGGTGAGATACGGCAGGAACATCAACGCCAGGAGCGGGATCATCAGCAGCGCGCCGGTGATGTAGCTGAATAGCACCGATGACTTGATGCCGTGTGCCCCGAAATACCAGACGATCAGCACGAACGCGATGCCGATCAGGATCGCGAGGTCGAGGTGGAAATGCCCGCCGGAGACCGACCACGTCGTGTGCGAGAAGAATTTCGACTGCACGAGGGTGCCCGCGACGAGGCCGCTGATCGACAGCACCGTCGACCAGGCGAACCAGTAGCCGAACGTCGCGAGTGGGCCGACCGGGGTGAAGTACTTACGCCACGCCTCGTGGGCGAGCACGGCGATGCCACCGGACTTGGTGGGGAACATCATCGCCATCTCGGCGTAGATCCAGTTCTGGAACAACCCCAGGATCACCGAGACGATCCAGAGCACCAGGGCGCCGCCGGTACCCAGTGCGGCAATCGAGCCACCCAGCGCCGCGACGAGGAAGCCGGGGTTGGCAAGGGCGATCATGAAGCCGTCCCACCATGACATCGCCTTGAGCATTTCGTGCTCGTCGACGCCGGCCAGAGCGATCGGCTCGGGTACGCCGGTGGCGTCGCCCACGGTGTCGTCCATGCAGGGCCTCCTCGCGCACGAACTGGCTGCCGACGGCAGCCAGGCCTCGCAGTCGAACCGCCTCGCCGGGCCGGGTCCCGGAACGACCCGCGACGACGTGGGTGATGGCCGAGACCACCCCGTCTCGGGGACGTTCTTTGACTCTTTGGGACCCTGTTTCGTGGTACTACGCGATGTTCACTGCAGGGTAACGCTCGTCACATCGGACCGGAAGCCCAAACGGGCAAAGATTGTCCGCGGCGACTCCGCGTATCGACCCGATCGCGTCCGGGTGCGTCAGGTGATGACGCCGTCGCGGCCGAGCGCGCTCAGCTCGGCGGCCAGGACCGTGTTG
>JBPCOR010000040.1:0-7604 GCA_051000035.1 Mycobacteriales bacterium
CTTCTTGCTCATGATCGACGAGGCGATCAGCGGGATCGAGTCGACAGTGGCGGTGACGTCGCGCAGCGCGTAGAGCTTGCGGTCGGCCGGCGCGAGGTCGTCACCGGCCGCGCAGACGACGGCGCCGACCTCGCGCAGCTGGTGAAGGAACTCCGGCTGCGAGAGTCGGGCCCGCCAACCCGGGATGGACTCGAGCTTGTCCAGTGTGCCGCCGGTGTGACCCAGGCCGCGGCCCGACAGCTGCGGCACGGCCGCCCCGCAGCCGGCCACCAGCGGCGCGAGCGGCAGGGTGATCTTGTCGCCGACGCCGCCGGTGGAATGCTTGTCGACCGTCGGCCTGTCCACAGTGGACAGGTCGCTGCGGGTGCCGGAGTCGATCATCGCCAGGGTCCAGCGGGCGCGCTCGTCCGCGGTCATGCCGCGCAGGAAGACGGCCATCAGGTACGCCGCCATCTGCTCCTCGGCGACCTGCCCGGTGGTGTAGGCCGCGACCAACCAGTCGATCTGCTCGCCGGCGAGCGCGCCGCCGTCGCGCTTGATGCGGATCAGGTCGACCGCGTCGTACCGGATCATCGGGTCAGGTCGTCCGGGCCGAATGCGTCGGGCAGCACGTCGCTCATCGGCACCACGCCGGCGGTGGCGTCGACCAGCAGTGCCGGTCCGCCGTGCTCGAAGAGGAGCTGCCGGCACCGCCCGCACGGCATCAGCCGGGCGCCGGCTCCGTCGCAGCAGGTGAAGGCGACCAGCCGCCCCCCGCCGCTCGCGCACAACGCCGACACCAGACCGCATTCGGCGCACAACGTGAGTCCGTAGGACGAGTTCTCGACGTTGCATCCCGACACGATCCGGCCGTCGTCGACCAGTGCCGCCGCACCCACCGGGAAGGTCGAGTAGGGCACGTAGGCGTTGCCCATCGCCGCTCGGGCTGCCACCCGCAACATCGCCCAGTCGATCTCGCTGCCGGCGGAATTCATGCCGTCTCGTAGGGCTCGCCGTCGGCCTTGTGTGCCTGCACCCTGCCGATCAGCCCCGCCACGGCGAAGATGGTCACGACGTACGGCGCCATCGACAGGAAATCAGACGGCACCCGAGAGCCGATGACACCCAGCGCGCTCGCCAGGACGTCGGCGAACCCGAATACCAAGGCGGCGAAGAGCGCACCCCGGGGTTTCCACGCGCCGAAGATCACCGCTGCCAGGGCGATGTAGCCGCGACCGGACGTGAGATTCTTGCCGAATTCCACGCCGGCGCCGATGGTGAACGTCGCACCGCCGATGCCCGCGATCAGCCCACCGAGCATGACCGCCTTGTAGCGGGTCGCCCGCACCTTGATTCCGACGGTGTCCGCAGCCGTCGGATGCTCACCCACAGCGCGCAGGCGCAGTCCCCAGCGGGTACGGAAGAGCCCTATGTGCAGGACGATCAGCAGGCCATAGGTGAGGTAGAGGAATACATTGCTGTCGAACAGGATCGGGCCGAGGATCGGAATGTCGTACAGGCCCGGGACCTTGACGTCGGGGAAGCCGACGCCCTGGTTGAGCTGGTTCGCGTGCGGGCTCAGCACCCGGTCGTAGAGGAAGCTCGTGAGCCCCAGGGCGAAGACGTTGAGGACGACCCCGAGGATCACCTGGTTGACCAGGTAGCGGATCGAGAAGACGGCGAGCAGCAGACCGAGCAGCAGACCGGCCAGCCCGGCGGCCGCGATGCCCAGCCACAGGGCCGTTGCGGTCGCGTTGCCGTGCGTCAGCGCGCTGGCGACCATCCCGCCCGCGAAGGCACCGACCAGGAATTGGCCCTCGATCGCGATGTTGATGACGCCGGACCGCTCGCACACGATGCCGGCAAGAGCGCCGAGGATGATCGGCACCGCGCGCACCATCGCGCCGTTGCCGGCATCGACAAGATTCAGCGGGAGCGATCGCCCGGAGTCCGACCACGCGAGGAAGGCGAAGACGACGGCCACCAAAGTGAACGCCGTCGACCAGTTGCCCAGGCGACCCCCGCGACCCCGCCCGGCCACCCGGGTCTGGGCCAGACCGACCAGGATCATCACGATGCCGAGCACCGTGCAGGTCAGGTGCACCGGTACGACGAGCGTCGGCACGGTGACGCCCCGGCCCGCATCGGTCGCCGTCAGAGCGAGGTGGGCGCGGCGTCCGGCCGGCTCGGCGAGCCCGAACAGGCCCAGGGTCAGCACGCCGAGGACCACACCGACGACACCGATTCCCTGCCTGCGGTCCAGGGAGATTCGGGGCCGCGCGCGCGAGACGCCCGCGACGGAGGTCACCCGTTCCACCCCTTCGCCAGCGCCTGGCCCTCTGCGCCCGAGCGCGACCCTCGCATCCGGAAGATGCCGCGGATCAGCGGTGGCGCCGCGATGAAGAGCACGATGAGCGCCTGGATCACGGTGACGACGTCGATGGGTGTCTGGGTGACCGCCTGCATCGTCGTGCTGCCCGCCTGCAGCGCGCCGAAGAGCAGGCCGGCAAGCACGGTGCCGAGCGGCCTGGCCCGCCCGAGCAGCGCCACCGTGATGGCGTTGGGGCCGAGCGAGGAATTCGCGCCGGTGGTCAGCGAATAGCTGGTGCTCGTCGAGAGCACCTGCGACGCGCCGGCGAGCCCCGCCAGTCCGCCCGCGATGAGCATCACCAGTGCGTAGGTCCGGCCGACGTTCATGCCCGCCGTCCGGGCGGCATCGGGATTGGCACCGACCGCCTTCAGAGCGAAACCGACAGTGCTGCGGTCGAGCAGCCAGGCACAGGCGACCGCGGCGAGGATCGCCAGGACGATGCCGGCATCCAGCGGCAGCGCGGCGCCCGCGAGCAGCGGCAACCGGCCGCTGGGTGGCACGATCTTGCTGAGCTGGTTCGTCTGCCCGGGCCGCTGGTAGGCGCTGTTGCTGAGCAGGTAGCTGAGCAGGCTCACGGCGATGTAGTTCAGCATGATCGTCGTGATGACCTCATGGGCTCCGGTCCGCGCCTTGAGCACGCCGGCCAGCCAACCCCACGCGGCGCCCCCGGCGAAGCCGCCGCCGATCGCGACGATCAAGTGGATGACAATCGGGAGCTGGACGGCGAATCCGAGGTACGCCGCGAGCATCGAGCCGGTAATGATCTGGCCCTGCGCGCCGATGTTGAAAAGCCCGGCCCGGAAGGCGATCGAGACCGAGAGGCCGGCCAGGATGAGCGGCGCCGCATCGGCCAGGGTCAGCGAGATCGGATACAGCGCCTGACTCGCGGTTGCGTCGCCGTGCAGCCAGGCCGACAGCGTCCCTGGTGCGACGATGGCACCGCGGAAGAGCGCGCCGTATGCGCTCGCGACAGAATTACCGACCGCCGACACCGTGTCGCCGGGTGCCGCGAAGAAATAGCCGAACGTGGACAGCACGTGCTCGTCGGAGAACGCGATGAGCACCGCGCCGAGCAGCAGCGCCACCAGAATAGCCAGCACGGTCACCACGGCGGAGTTGCCGCGGACGATCGCCTGCGCCACGCCCGCGCCGAGCCCCCGGCGCCCGGCGGCCGGCTCCGGCCGCGGCTCCCGCTGCGGCTCCGGCTCCGGCTCCGGCTGCGGCTCCCGCTCCGGCTGCGGCTCCCGCTCCGGCTGCGGCTCCCGCTCCGGTTCCGGCTGGGGGGCGCCGTCCTCGGTCACCCGTCGTCCTGGGTCCGGGCGTCCTGCAGCGGGGCGGGCTGGATCTGGGACAGCTCGGTCGGATGCGACTCGCTCCGGGTGATCGCCTCGTCCTCGGCGACGCCGGCCATCATCAGGCCGAGCTCGTCGCGGGTCGCGTCCGGGCCGAGGATGCCGACGATGCCGCCGCAGTACATGACGGCGATCCGATCGGCGAGTGACATCACCTCGTCGAGCTCCGAGGACACCATCAGCACGGCGACACCCGCGTCGCGTGCGGCGACGATGCGCCGGTGGATGGCCTCCGTCGAGCCGACGTCCACCCCGCGGGTCGGCTGTGAGACGACCATCAGCCGCAGCGTGCGGGACAGCTCGCGAGCGAGCACCACCTCCTGCTGGTTGCCGCCGGAGAGCGTCCCGACGGTGCCGCCGACCGATCCGGCGCGGACGTCGAACTCCTCGACCAGCCGGGCGGCGTTGTCCCGCACCGGGCCCGGCCGGAAGGTGATCCCCGACGCGAACGGCGGTTCGTCGTACTGATCCAGCACCAGGTTGTCGGCGACGGAGAAGCTCGAGACGAGCCCGTCGTGCTGCCGGTCCTCGGGCACGTACCCGACGCCGGCGCGCAGGATCTGCTTGGGCGAGCGCCCGGCCATCGGGCGGCCGTCGAGCGTGACCTGCCCGGCGGTCGGGGCGCCGAGGCCGAGCAGGATCTGCGCGAGCTCCGTCTGCCCGTTTCCCTGCACTCCGGCGACCGCGAGGATCTCCCCGGCCCGCACGTCGAACGACACGTCGTCGAGGGCGCGCGCGCCGGCGGCGTCGACGGCGCAGAGGTGGGACACGTCGAGCACCACCTCCCCCGGGTCGGCGAGCGCCTTGTCCACCCGCAGCAGCACGCTGCGGCCGACCATCAGCGACGCGAGATCGGCCTCGCTGGCGTCCGATGTCACCTCCCCCACCACCCGCCCGCGCCGGATCACGGTGATCGTGTCGGCGATCGCCTTGACCTCCGTGAGCTTGTGGGTGATGAAGACGATCGACTTGCCGGCCTCCCGCAGGCTGCGCATTACCGCGAGCAGGCCGTCGATCTCCTGTGGCGTCAGGACCGCTGTCGGCTCGTCCAGGATCAGCACGTCGGCGTCGCGCACCAGTGCTTTGACGATCTCGACCCGCTGCTGCACGCCGACCGGCAGATCCTCCACGCGCGCGTCCGGGTCGACCTCCAGGCCGTACCGCACGGACAGGTCGCGTACGTCGGCGCGGGCACGGCGCCGATCGAGGAACCCGGCGGCCTTGGTGCGCTCGCGGCCGAGCAGGACGTTCTCGGCCACCGTGAAGACCGGGATCAGCATGAAGTGCTGGTGCACCATGCCGATGCCGGCGGCAATGGCGTCGTTCGGCCCGCGGAAGCGACGCGGCGACCCGTCGACGACGATCTCGCCCTCGTCGGGCGCGGTGAGCCCGTAGAGCACGTTCATCAGCGTCGACTTGCCCGCGCCGTTCTCGCCGAGCAGCGCGTGGACCTGACCCGGCTCGACGACCAGGTCGACGTGGTCGCAGGCGAGCAGCGGCCCGAAGCGCTTCGTGATCCCGCGCAGCTCCAGCTTCAGCGTCGTCTCCTGCGAGTGCGAAGGCGCGGTCGGTCAGCTCTTGGGTTCGCTCGGGGAATCGACCTTGATGGTGCCCTTGATGATCCCCGCCTTGATGGTGGTGAGTTCCTTCTGCAGCGAGGCCGGCACCTTGCTGGCGAAGTCGTGGAACGGTGCGATCCCGGCGCCGCCGTTGGCCAGCGTCCCGACGTAGTTACCGCCCTTGAACGAGCCGCTCTTCGCGGCGTCGATCGCCGCCTTGACCGACTCCGGGATGCCCTTGACGACACTGGAGATGAAGTACTTGCAGTAGCTCGCGGCGCTGACGCAGCCATCGGTGTCGACCCAGAGCATGTTGGCCTTGCCGTTGGAGGACTTGACCGCGGCCGCTGCGCCCAGCCCGACGTTGCCGGCGACCGGGAAGATGACGTCCGCGCCCGCCTGGATCAGCTGGTTGGCGATGCTCTTGCCCTTGCCCTGGTCGGTGAAGCTGTTGGCGAACAGGCCGCCGCTCTTCTGGTCCTTGATGCTCCAGCCGATCACCTGGACGGTCTTGTGGTGCTGCTTGTTGTAGTACTGCACGCCGTCGTAGTAGCCGTCCATGTAGATGGTCACCGTGGACAGTCGCTCGCCGCCGAAGGTGCCGACCTTGCCGGACTTGGTCATGCCGGCGGCAAGATAGCCGCCGAGGAAGCCGGCCTGCGCGGTGTCGTAGACCAGACCCTTCACGTTGGGCAGCGTCGGTGCATAACTGAAGTCGACGATGGCGAATTTCTGCTTCGGGTTCGCCTTGGCCGCCTTGGCCGTCGCGTCGCCGAGGCTGAAGCCGACGGTCACGATGATGCCGCACTTCTGGGTCACGAACTGCTGGATGTTGGGGCCGTAGTCGCTCGCCTGCTGCGACTGCAGGAACTTGTTCTGCACGCCGCTGTCCTTGACGCCCTGGTAGGCCGACTGGTTGAAGGACCGGTCGTCGATGCCGCCGACGTCGGTCACCAGGCAGGCGCTGAACGTCGACCCGCCACCGGTGGTGCCGGAGGTGGCGGCGCCACTGCTCGTCGTGCTGCCCGCACTGCTTCCCGCACTGCTGCCCGCACTGCTGGCCGAACTGCTGCCGCCGGTGTCGTTCTTGGGCTTGCTCCCGCAGGCTGCGATGGTGAGGACCAGGGCCCCGACGACCGTGGTCGTCCCCACAAGCTTCTTCACAACGCCTCCACGGCGGTCGCCGGCTGATCGGTCCCAGGACGGGATGTTGTCTGCAAGTCACGGATGATAGGCCCTGCCGACGCGGCAGAGCCTAATGGCGGCGACCCGGTGCCGGCGGCGACCCGGCGGCCGGCCGAGGGGAGGGCTAGGGAAGCCTTGCCTTTCTGGATCCATTCCAGATGTCATGGTTCAGTGGGTCCATGGTCGACTCCCCCGCGATCGACACGGATCCCCTGGCCGGCGAGCCGCATACCGAGGGGCTCAACGCCAAACTGAACTGGGTGCGAGCGGGCGTCCTCGGCGCGAACGACGGCATCGCCTCGGTGGCCGGGATCGTGATCGGGGTCGCGGGCGCGACGACCTCGCGGACGTCGATCCTCACCGCCGGCGTTGCCGGCCTGGTCGCCGGCGCCGTGTCGATGGCGCTCGGTGAATACGTGTCGGTGTCGACCCAACGCGACAGCGAGGAGGAGCAGCTCGCCCAGGAACGCCGGGAGCTGGCCGAATCGCCGGACGAGGAGCTCCTCGAACTCGCGGCGATCTACCAGGCCAAGGGCCTGTCCGAGCGGACGGCGCGCACCGTCGCCGAGGAGTTGACGGCGCACGACGCGCTGGCCGCCCACATCGAGGCGGAGCTCAAAATCGACCCCGACGACCTGGTCAGCCCCCGGCAGGCGGCCCTCGCGTCGGCCGTGGCGTTCGTCCTGGGCGCGGTCCTGCCGCTGCTCGCGATCACGCTGCCGCCCGTACAGGCGCGGGTGGCGGTCACGTTCGTCGCCGCGATCGTCGCACTCGGGCTCTTCGGCGCTGCAAGTGCGCGCATCGGCGGTGCACCACCTCGCCGGTCGGCGGTGCGGATGGTCATCGGCGGTGCGCTCGGCCTCGCCGCGACGTACGGCGTCGGCCATCTCTTCGGCGCGATCACGTAGCTGATTCCGGCGTAGACCTGCCGGCGCGCGGGACCGGGTCGCCGGCGGTGATTCGACGCCTCAACCCGCCGTCGCGACGCCGTCAGCCGCCCACCCCACAGTCGGCGCCGTCGAGGCGTGACCACTACTAGCTGCGGCGGGCCATCCGGCGCCTGACCCCACTGGGCATCCCCAGCGCTGTCACGATGATCCCGGCGGCGGCGCCCATCCCGACCAGTCCGGCAGCGATTGCGCCGCCGCTGGGCGCGGC